>JBDSBT010000001.1:0-6972 GCA_039921425.1 Gemmatimonadaceae bacterium
CTTCATCTGCTCGCGCAGATACATCTCGCGCTGCCGCTCGCCCAGCTCCTCCTGAACCTGCGACTTGATGTCTTCCTGAGCTTCGAGGAGGCCAACCTGGCGCTGAACGTGAACGAGAACACGGCGCAGGCGATCCTCGATGTTCAGAGTCTCGAGAAGTCCCTGCTTCTCCGGAACGGACAGCTCGATGTATCCGGCGACGAGATCGGCGAACTTGCCGGGCTCGGTTACGGCATCCAGAACCTGATGGACTACCTCTTCTGGCAGTCCGCGACGCTCGCCCAGCTCTGCGGCCCGCTCGCGCGTCTCCTTCTGGAGCGCAGTAAATGCCGGGTCATTTTCGTCGACCGGGTTCATTTCCTCGGCCGGAACGATCACGGCACTCATGTATCCGTCGGTCGTGGTGTACTGGAGTGCCGTCGCTCTCTGCTCTCCCTGAAGCAGCAGCTGCACTCCGCCAAGTCCCCGCTGAATCTGTCCGATTCGCGCGATGACTCCCATGGAATACAGGATGTCGGAAGTAGGCTCGTCAGTGTTATCGCGTTGCGCGACGGCAAATACGAGGCGGTCGCCCTTGAGGGCCGACTCGATGGCGCGAAGAGTTCCAGGTCTCCCCGCGGCTATCGGCGCGGTGAGTCCCGGAAAGATTACTGTTCCGCGAAGTGGCAGAACGGGTATAGTTTGACGCTGTCCCATGTTTTTCCCTGAGAATTGAAACGACTACTTTTCGAAGTACGTCCTAATATGATGTGCGCCCTATACTGCATCTTTTGAGCGACCGATTTACGCCACGGGGGCATGATTCCCAAACTTTGTATGTCGGTATGACGCGTGTAGCATGCCATTAAGACCCGATGATACCCTGGGCGCCCATGTCGCCACCGTTCTGGCGCCCAATTATGAAGTAGACAGCGAAATTGGCCGCGGCGGAATGGGCATCGTTTATTGCGCCATGGACAAACGCTTGAAGCGGAACGTCGCTATCAAGCTGCTCCCGCCTGAGCTCGCCTTCCGGTCGGACATTCGCTCGCGCTTCCTGAGGGAGGCGGAGACAGCCGCGCAGCTCAGCCATCCGAATATCGTCCCGATCTACAACGTCGAGGAGCAGCAAAACCTCGTCTACTTCATCATGGCGTATATCGCCGGCGACAACCTCGCTGTTCGCCTTCAGGAACAAGGGGCGATGGATCCGGCCGAAGTCCGCCGCATCCTGCGAGAAGTGGCCGAGGCGCTCGCATACGCCCACAAGCGAAATGTCGTTCACCGCGACATCAAGCCAGACAACATTCTGCTCGACGCCGACAGCGGCCGGGCAATGGTGACCGATTTCGGTATTGCGCGCGCTTTGACCGACAAAGGCGACTCTCGCCTAACCGCCACTGGAATGGCGATCGGGACTCCCGCCTACATGTCGCCGGAGCAGTCAGCCGGAGAGTCCGATATCGACGGACGCAGCGATCTATACTCGCTCGGCGTGGTCGGGTATCAGATGGCGTGCGGCGACCTTCCGTTCAATGCCCCAAACACTCCGTCGATGCTCGTGAAGCACCTGTCGGAGCGTCCGGTACCTGTTGACGAACGGCGACTCGACCTGCCGTCGGATCTCGCGCGCGTCATCATGATTCTCCTCGAAAAAGATCCGGCGAACCGTTTTCCTGACGCTACTTCTGTCGTTACAGCGCTTAGCAGTGGCGTTATGCCGACCCTCCGCACGGCTCAGGCTCCAGCGAGCGTCCCAGCGTACGGACTCATCGGAAGTCCCGGACTTTCCGGATTGTCGTCGCAGCGCGATAGTGCCGCGTCGCGTGGTACGGTGGCAACGCGCACAGGATCGGGTTTGCGCGGAGGGCGCGCACCATTGCCTGACGAGCTCGATCGCTGGAACGCTGAACCGGTAAGAAAATTCAGGAAGAAGCTTGCGCCGTACCTCGCGGTCAACGCTATCATCATCCCGGTTTCGCTGTTCGGCGAAGGCGGTTTTTTCACGATCACCGCCATTTGGTCGATCATGATGGCAGTGCAGTACTCAAAGCTCTGGCAGGAAGGCTACAACTGGCGCGACGTTTTTCGTCAGCCGCGCGATCGCCTGATCTTCGACGTTGCTGCAGAGACCATTGACGACGCGCGCGCACTCTTCGACGAAACAAAGCGCGAGCAAGTTCGCGCGCGTGCGCGTGAGCGGGCATCGGCGGGACTGTTCCCCGAAAGCAGGGGGGGTGGCTCGTCCAACCTGCCGGGTGGCGGCGGATCTCGCATGCCCCGTTCGCCGTTGCCAGGCGAGAGCAGCCCGCCAGCACACCTGCCGGAAGACAATTCGCCGTACGGTTCCGCGCTCGCGTCAATTCGCATGGACCGTGACGAGATCTATCGGCAGATGCAGACGATGACGAAGGACGAGAAGGATCAGATTCCGGACGTCCAGACCTCCGCCGACGCGATCTACCGAAAGGGAATGCACGTGGCGAGCACTCTCGCGGAGCTCGATCTCCGCGACAATCGCGACACGCCGGAAGCCATCGAAAAGGAAATCACCAAGCTCGAGGATCAGGCGAATCCGCTCGATTATCGTGCGAGCGAGGAGCGCGTGCGCCGTCTTGCGCACCTCAAGCGGCAACGCCGTGTCGTTGCCGATCTGGCAAAGAAGCGCGTTGACGCCGAGACGAAGCTCGAGCATTGCCGACAGCTGCTCAGAAGCATGCGACTGGAGCTCCTTCGGTATCGCTCGGCTGGAATGGGCGGAACCTCGAATGGCCTGACGATGGTTACGCAGCAGGCTCAGGTCGTCGTGAAGGAGATGAGTTATCTCTCCGACGCCGCGGCTGAAGTGAACGCGCTCTAGCACACCCACCTTTCCGCAAATGAATAGTCACGTGATGGCCGGCGGGTTCGTTGTCGCCGCGCTTGGTTTCGTTGCGGCATGCAGCGGCGCGGGCGAATCGAAAGCACCGGCTGCCGTAGCTGATGTTTCAGCGGCCGACCAGCATCGGACAGACTCGTTGAAATCAGACAGCATCGCGCGCGCAAAAATCGTCCACGTCCCACGTCCGGCGATTGTCCGCGGATTGTACGTGAATCGATGGGCGGCCCTCGGAAGGAAGATGGGCGAGCTCATCGGTGTCGCGAAGACGACCGAAGTGAACGCGCTGGTGATAGATGTGAAGGATGATCGCGGTTTTGTTCTCTACAAATCGCGTGTTCCCATTGCGGTGCAGATTGGCGCAGATACGAACAGGGCGATGTCGCACGGGAAGCTTCGTGCGATTCTGGATACGATGGCCGCGCATCAGATCTATGCGATTGCGCGAATTGTAGTTGCGAAGGATCCGCTGCTCGCGAGCTCGAAACTCGAATGGGCTATCAAGCGCAAAGACAATCTTCAGCCCTGGATGGACAAGAACGGAAAGCCATGGCTCGACCCGCATCATCGAGAGGTGTGGCAGTACGCTGCTGATCTCGCAAAAGAAGCCTACGACCTCGGGTTCAGCGAAGTGCAGTTCGACTATGTTCGGTTTCCGGACGAGAAGCGGCTGGCAACTGAAGCCGTATATCCGCTCGCCAAAGGGAGATTGCGCGCGCAGGTGATTCGCGACCAGATCGGATTTGTTCGCACTGCTCTTAAGCCGCTTGGAATGCCGGTTACGATCGATGTCTTTGGTCTCACCGCGACTGACACCACCGACATGGGCATCGGACAGCGCTGGGAGATGTTTGCGGATCAGGCCGACGTCGTTCTCCCGATGGTTTATCCGTCACACTTTGCGCCTGGTACTTACAAAATCGGGAATCCCAACGCGAATCCGTACGCAACCATAGATCATGCAATGAAGGACATCAAGCGGCGCAGTGCGAAAGTACTCAACGCGGCGAAGGTGGTTCCATGGTATCAGGATTTCACTCTGGGGCCTCCGCATTACTACGCGGATCAGATACGTGCGCAAAAAAAGGCTGGATACGACAACGGGTTCCAGAGCTGGATACTCTGGAACCCGGGAAGTCGATACACTCTCGCTGCCCTCGATCCCGAAAGCTGATCGAGCTCAGTTGAACAGCGTCGTTTTTACTGCTGGCGCTGCTTCATCATCTCTTCGCGACGCTTTTTCTGCGCAGCGAGGTTGAGGTCAAAAACCTTGCGCTGATCGCCCGTCAGAAGCTCGCGGACATCGTTCGCCTGATGCTCCGTCATCTCTTCCATTTTCTTGCGAGTCGATTCGTCCGGCGGTCCACCCTGCTGCAGTACCGACCATGGTTCTCGTTCACGATATCTAGACGCCAAACACGTGAAAAAGGTTGAACCCTTGGTTGAGGGATCACGATTTTCTGTGGGAGGGGCCGAGTAGCCGTTCGGCAACGATGTAAGTCCTTGATACGCAATGACTTGACCATGGTGGTCTAGCGCCGGAGACGAAATATGTTGATCTTTCGCGCCACCAAAGAGCCACCGTTCTGACAGATTTTTCCGCCACTATCGAGTGCAGGCGGCGGAAATCCAACAGGGAGTTGGCGATGAAACGCTTTTTTCACCGATAGATACCGTCGAGCGCCGACCGTGACTGTAACCAGCCCCGCCGCCGATTTGATTTTTCCGCCGCCTCCTTCGAGCGGCGAGACGATGACCTTTCCACTTGGATGGGTTCTCGACAACGCCTGCGGACCAGTGAAGTACCGGTCAGCAAGTGAAATCGCGCGCGTCTCGGACTCGACTCTGAAGGCAATGGAGTGGCTTCCCTACGCGTTCCGTCCAGCGCTTCGCCTCGCTCTCACGCAGAGCGTTGACGGAATCTGGAATCAGTCAATGCTTGGCGTACCAAAGCACGGTGGTGACTTCACCGGTGTAGGTACCATTTCAGCAACGCGAAGGCTGCTCGAGTACGGTTGGGATCGCGAATCGCCTCCACTCGCGCACTCTCGTCGCGCACTGTTCCGTTTGCTCGCGGAAGACAACGATCCCAGCTATCTGTACGAGCTGGGCGTAAAAGCGAAAGACAACGATTCTGTTCGCCGTGGCCGCCTCCAGCTTCGCGAAGCGGCAGCATCGGCCCTCGCGCAGGCGGGTTACGAATCAGACCCCCGTCTGCGCGGCGCCGCCCGGCGGATCATGGAGCGCATTGACGCATATCTCAGCTCACCGCTGGCCGAGAAGCCGTGGAAGAGAATTGGTAACGTGCACGTGCTTGCGGCGGAGGCATGTCCGCCAACGTTCCACGCACTGACGATGCTCGCCCACATGCCGATTTTCCGAAACGAGAATTACACGGAAATGGAGCGGGTGTACGAATACATTGCGCAGCCGCATCCGCGTCAGGATTCAATCCAGATGATTGGCAAGAAAATGGTCGAGCAGCCGCAGTTTGTCCTCGGCGATCGTCTTCCGCACCGAAATGCCGTCGAAGACGACGTTCCGTTCGCACTCATGTGGATCGAGACGATGGCTCGGCTCGGATTCCTGCGGCGCAACGAGAACTGGATGAAGATGTTCGACCGCTTCGAAGACGATCGTGATCGCACCGGCGTGTGGCATCCGCACAAGGGCTCGAGCATTCCGGCGACGACCAATCCGCGCGTGTGGCCGATGTTCCCGCTTGAAGACCTCTCCAACGCAGCGGCGAAGACAACCGGCGCTGCGTGGGCTGACGTGACCTTCCGAATCGGCCTCATCGGCAAATTGCTCGGGCGCGAGATCAAGGTCATCTAACAGACCATGCTCCTCCCTGGACGCCTACCGGCCGCGGAAATGTTTCCTGCCGGGAGGCGCGACCTGCGCGCCCATTTTGTCGAGCTCCCGTCGGGAGTGAAGGTGCGAGTCGTCGAAGCTGGGAGCGAGGGCGCGCCCGTCGTCGTACTGCTTCCAGGGTGGGCCTGCAGCTCCTGGATCTTCCACGACACGATCGGCCCCATTGCCGATGCTGGCTATCGCGCAATCGCCGTAGATCTGAAGGGGCATGGATTGTCGGAGAAGCCGCCGGAGACCAGGCATTACACGACCACCGCAATGCGCGATCACGTCATAGAGATCATCGACGCGCTCGGCGCCGCTCGCGTGCGGCTGATTGGGCACTCGATGGGGGGCGCGATTGCCGGCCATGTCGCCGCCGCCGTTCCGGATCGCGTTGAGTCTATAGTGTTCGTGGCGCCAGTTGGATTCGCTGGAGTCAGGGGGCTGAGATTCCTCAAACTCATTACCAGCAGGCCGCTTGCGCCATTCCTTCCCTCATTCGCGCGCCGTGGCGTCACCAGGAAAATGCTCGGAATGGTCTATGGAAAAACGCGGCCGGTGAGCGAAAAGGACGTCGACGAATTCTGGGCGCCCACTCAGTTCCCGAGCTTTGCCAGGGCACTGCGCGAGCTGTTGCACAATTTCAGCTGGAATGAACCGTTCCCCGAACTCCAGATGCCGTGGATGACGATGGTTGGTGAGCGAGATCGCCTCTGTCTCGCCCGCGACGTTGGTCGCTACGCAGGCCGGGATGGACTCTCGCCGACAGTAGTGATGCAGGACGTCGGGCACGTCGTGTTCGACGAGAACCCGGAGCTTGTAAATGGCACGATCATGGCGTTCTTCGGGGGAAGGGCCTGACGCGGCTTATATTTCCCGTACCAAAATGCGAAAAATACTCACCCGGGCGGCATCGGAGAAAAAAACTCTGACCAAGCCAGTGAAAAAATCTGCGCCGCGAGCCGCAAAGAAATCCGCAGCTCCAAAAAAAAGTTCGACGACGGCCAGGAAGGTTCCGGACGAATTTGCCGTTGCTGAGCAATCTGGTATGCCCGCGGACGCCGTCAGCGAAATCGTGCCTGGCGCAACGCTCGCATTTGAGCCAGCGGGCGAAGTTCTGGCCTTTGATGAACTGGGCTTGATGCCCGAGCTTCTGGAGGCAGTGAAGGACGCTGGCTATTCCACTCCGACGCCAATTCAACAGAAGGCCATCCCGCTCGCGCTGAAGGGCCGCGATCTCATCGGCCTCGCGCAGACTG
>JBDSBT010000002.1:0-6951 GCA_039921425.1 Gemmatimonadaceae bacterium
CCAACGCTCGGCGCACCCGTTGTGAGGGACTGCGCCGCTTCTGCCGCGCCGGGTGGAAGCGAAGGCCTGACGGTGATCAGGTGCGGAAGCCACGCGAACACTGCGATCGCGAGCGGAATCATGATCAGCGACGCGACCGTGAGCATGCCGATGAAGACTGCGAGCGTTGTTCCGCCTAGTCGGCCAACCATCTTAATGTCGGATGCCGATGCGACGCCGGTAATCACTAGTGAGACCACGAGCGGAATCACGGTCATCCGGATCGCGTTCACCCACAGCGAACCGATCGGTGCAACAGCATCGGCGACTTTGAGCAGATCCGGATTGTGCGTGGCCGCGATAGCTATGCCCACGCCGAGTCCGGCGGCGAGTCCAACGAGAACCTGCGTGCTTTCTTTCATGCGACTCCTACATCATGAGGTCGCCACCGTTGATGTCCAATGACGCGCTGGTGAAGATGCGATCGGTGAGTCTTGTAGAGGACGCAAAAAGAATTCGAGGATCCTGCTTATTTCGCCGGTGCGACCCGCGCCGCGAATGCACTTCCCCAATTCAGGATTACCGTCGCCGGCACATCGCTCTGACTCGGCTCGAGAAGCAGAAGGTGCTTGCCGTCCGGTGCAACATCGTAAAGGGGATGGAATCGCATGGATGCGTAATTCCCTTTGGCGACGGTATCGCGCCTGCTAACCGACGGTGCTGCTGACAATGCCACAGAAGCGGCAAGATAAGCACCGTTAGCCGAATAGAAGATCGTCCGCCCGTCTCTCGACCAGAGCGTTGAAGGTCGTGAAGCGAACGCCATCGAGGCATGGCGCCCAATGTGTCACCGGCGCGGGTGTCGAGCCAGCGTTTTGTCGGTTCCGGTTGCAAACGGCCACGGACGCGCGAGCCGACAGGGTTCGACAGTTAATTTCCGCATAGCGGCCTGAAATCTTTTGTCGGACCAGAGCGGATCGATTAGCGGATTGCAACCGAACAGATACTGGTCGTGCCAACGCCGTTGACCCGCCTCGGTCGTCAGCAGGCGGACGAGCGGCTCGCGATCGCCGAAGACAAAGGCAGCAAATGCGACTTCGATTCCCCCTGAGCGACCGCCGTCCGGACGGCGCAGTTCTGCGCGGATGCGCTGCGCGTCGGCCCATCGCCCAGCAGCGGCGTAGGCGAAGATCAGGTTGCCTAACAGCCCTGGCATCTTCGGGGATAACTGCCGGGCACGCTCGAGCGAGCGTACCGCGCTGTCCGGCTGCCCGCTAATCACTTGCGCGAGCCCGAGCGTATGGAAGGCAAGCGCAAAGTTGGAGTCTAGTGCCAGCACCCGTCGCGACTCGCCTTCGGCTTCGGCGCCGCGTCGGTCGAATGCGAGGCCCAATGCCAAAGCGGTTCCGGCCGATTTGGCTAGCGGATCAAGCTCCGCCGCCCGGGCCAACTCGCGCACCGCTTCGTCGTTGTGACCCAGCCCTAGGAGGAAGAACCCGAATGCGTGATGCGCGTACGAATTGGATGGCTCGAGAGCGATCGCCTTGCGGTAATGCAGCATCGCCTTGGAAAATTGAAGTCCTTCCGCGCGTTCCTGCATTAGCGCGGCAGCCACCTGCGCATCAGCCAGGGTGGAGTCGAGTGCAACCGCACGCGCCGCGCTGGCCGCACCAAGTGCCCATACCGTATCGCTCGGGTCCGGGACATACACCGGTAGAACATTGTAGGCCAACGCCAGTCCCGCGTGGGCGCGCGCGAATGTCGGGTCTCGTGCGATCGCTTGATGGTAATAGTCGATCGATCGCGCGACGTTATCCGCGCCCCGAGCGAGCCAGTAATACCGCCCTCTGAGGTAGAGCTGGTATGCTTCAAGGTCTGTCGTGCCCCGCCCGACATCAATCACAGGCACGTTGGCGGGACGATTCCCGAGTGACGGTGTGAGCTCTGCCACGACGGCGCGCGTGAACTGATCCTGCACGCCGAAGACGTCGCTGGACCGGCTCTCGTACACGGAATTCCACAACACCTTTCCGTCTCCCGTGCCGACGAGCTGCGCAGTCACACGCAGTCGGTCTCCTGATCGCCTTACCGTACCTTCGACAAGCGCACTCACGTCCAGGACGCGTCCGATCTCCTGGGCAGACACCGCCTTTCCCTTGAACGCGTAGCTCGACGTGCGCCCGGTGATCCGCAGTCCAGGCAGTTGCGCGAGAGCGTGCGCCAGTTCGTCGGTCATCCCGTCGCTGAAGTAATCGTCGGCCGCGTTGCCGCCGGTGTTCACGAACGGCAGTACCGCCACATTTCGAATGCCTGCTTGGTCGGTCGTAGCTGTCTTGTGCAGCACAGCGTATGACGCCGCGCTCGCGACCACCAGCAGTGCTGAGACAACCGCGATCACCGTGCGAGTTGGCCAAGACATCGCCGGAGCGGGGGACGCTGACATCGCGTCGAGTGCGTGCACCACAGCCTCTGCGCTTTGTGGCCGAGCACCCGGCTCCTTGGCGAGGAGCTGCTCGACCAACGCAGCCAGCGCAGCGGGAACGTCGGGTCGGCGAGAGGCAAGCGGTTCAGGCGCCTCGGTGAGATGTGCCGCCACCAGCCCCTGCGCGGTGCGTGTTCCAAACGGATGGGATCCCACGAGAATTTCGTAAGCGATCACGCCGAGGGCGTAAAGATCGGCGCGATGATCTGTGCTTCGATCGCCGACTGCCTGCTCTGGAGCCATGTACGCGGGTGTCCCCAACGCCATCCCGCTTCCCGTGAGTGCCGGCGCGTCTGCAGTTGCTTGTTGCATGGCCGCTGCAATCGCTTTCGCGATCCCGAAGTCGGCGACGACTGCATGCCCACCGGAAAGCAGTACGTTCTCGGGCTTCATGTCACGATGCACGACGCCTTGCGCATGCGCATACCCTAATGCGTCGGCAAGCTCGCGCAGGAGACGAACGGCATCAGCAAGCGGCAGCGCGCCTTCGCGCGCGACTCGCGACCGCAGCGTTTCTCCGTCGACGAAAGGCATGACGTAGTAGAGGAGATCATCGGCTTCCCCCGAGTCATGGACGCCGAGTACGTGCGGGTGTGTGAGCCGGGCAGCGAACTGAATCTCGTGAAGAAATCGTTCTGTCCCGCCCTGCGCCACGAGTTCGCGCATCATCACTTTCACCGCGACGGCCCGCGCGTGACGAATATCACGTGCCAGGAAAACTGTGGCCATGCCGCCCCTGCCTAGCTCCCGCTCCAGCAAGTACCGGTCAGATAACGTCGTCCCCAGCATTTGGTCGACAGTCATCACGATTGACCTATTCCCGGTGAAGTCACCCGGAAAAGCGAAACCCTGAACGACGCAAGGATCTTCGGATCGACCTTGATCGCGGAAAAAGTTGTCGCCGGGAACGATACGATGCCGAGAGTGTCGAGGAAGTCGGTGACGAATCCAATTGCCAGTTGAAGAGGGGACAGCCATCGACCATCGCCTTCGTGCAGCTTCAGTGCGGGTCTCCACCCCGCGATGAAGGCGATCGCAGTCAGGGCGAGGATTAAGAGCAGTATCGTTCTAATCATCATGACATGTTCCTGAACCGGTCAGGTGCATCCCCATCATCCCGTCCGTAGTCTCAAGCCAATGTAATACCTGAACGCAGCTCCCCCTTGGGACGGAAGAGCGCGGCACATGGCAGCAACAAGTACCTCAGTTTGCCTGGCGAAGCCGGAAAGACTCGCCGACTATTTCGTCGCTCCGACCCGCGCCGCGAATGCACTTCCCCAATTCAGGATTACCGTCGCTGGCACATCGCTTTGACTCGGCTCGAGAAGCAGAAGATGCCTGCCATCCGGTGCAACATCGTATTGAGGATGGAATCGCATGGACGCGTAATTCCCTTTGGCAACGGTATCGCGTGTGCTGACCGACGGCGCTGCTGACAATGCGACAGAAGCGGCAAGATAAGCACCGTTAGCAGAGTAGAAGATCGTCCGCCCGTCTCTCGACCACAGCGGCTCGCGTCCGCCGTTCACCGAAATGAGAGTGCGGCCACCGGCACCCGGAAACGCGCGGACATACACTTCATCCTGTCCCGACTCCGCCGACACATACGCCATCCATTTTCCATCAGGCGAAATTCTCGGATTAAGTTCGTCAGCGTCCGTAGCGAGCACGGGAGTGATTGTCTTGTCACCCGACATCGATACCGACAGAATGTCGCGCAGGCGATTGGGCGTATCGACGCGAAATACGAGCGTCTTTCCGTCAGGCGTTATGACGCCTTCGAAGACCGGGACGTTCAGACCCGCAGGACTGATACGCTCTGCCGGCACGCTTCCATCGATTGTTTGCCACCAGAGGGTTGTCGGACCGTTACGATCTGTCCGGTAGATCACGCGTCGGCCATCCGGTGACCATTCCACCCGATCGTTGACGCCTCCGGCGGTAGTAAGCCGATCGAGACTGCCGGATGACACCGTGTAAATCCACACGTCAGTTCGTCCCGATTCGCGAATCGAAAACGCGATGCGGCTTCCGTCTGGCGAATAACGCGCATCAGCGATGGCGCGCTCGGTGACCATCAACGGCGCCGAACCACTCCGGTTGACGAGCATCGGCCGCACCGGCCCTCCGCCCATTACAAACGTCAAATCTCCGTCAGGCGAAAGGGCCGCCTTTGTCGAAACCACATCGACCATCGCGGTTTCGCCTGTCGTTATTGGCTGTCCGGTGATCTTGTGCGTTCGGAGGTCGAAGGGCACGGCCATGATCGCGCCCGCGTCATTGCCGTAGATGATATTTCCCGCTGTATACCCGATGATGAATTTTGCCTGCACGTCTGTCCGAAACGACACACGTTCGGAGCGTGTGGCCCACCCGATGACCAAGCCGATGGTCTTGTTGGCGTTGTCGGAGAGGAAGAAGACCGTGTTGTTGTCGGGCCCTATGAATGGGCCGAACTGGAACGAAGACTCCGCAGTGGAGTCCTTGAGCAGAAACCGCTTTGCCGTTCCGCCAGCGAGGGAGCCGGAGAAAATATGGTCCGTTGTCGTGAGGCCGCTTGCGGCGGAAAAAAGGAGAGAGTCACCGGCAAAGAATGTGACCGAACCGGGTGTAGTCATAGGATAGAGAGCCTGGATAGCCCCACCATCGACAGAAATCTTTTCGAGCATTGCCCGGGAACTCACTCGAAAAACAAGCCAGCGTCCGTCCGGTGAGAAAACCGGCACTTCTGGTTCGTCGGTCCCCGGCAGGGCGTGCGATATGCCCGACTGCAGATCGCGGATCCACAGCTGAGATCCGTGCGGCGCTTCACCTACGTAAGCCAGCAATCGTCCGTCGGGTGACACCGCCATGGCGGGACCGAAGGTAAGGCGCACCTTCGCTCCGGCCGCAGGCACAAAATCAAAGCGGACCGTTCGCGCATTCGTCCCGCCGATTGCGCCAGGACGCGCCTTGTACGCGGCAAATCCGCTCGTCGCGAGCAGCGCTGCTGCCAGTGCGAGCGTTGCCGGATGCCGAATCCACGCGCGTGCGGGGTCTGGTTGCTTGGCGCTCGTGTCAATGAGACCGGTGCGATCGCCCTCCAGCGCGCGAACGAAGAGTGATGCAGTTGCGAAGCGATCGGCAGGAAGCTTTGCGAGCGCCTTTCCGACAGCGAGCTCAATCTGCACAGGAACCGTATCGCGGAGGCTGCGGAGCGGACGTACCGGATCGGTTATTACCTTGGCAATCGTCGCCTGCACGGTTCCGCCTACATGCGGCGGCTCGCCAGCGAGCATCTCGTACAGCATTGCGCCGAGCGAGTAGATGTCGCTGCGGCCGTCGATGACTCGGTCACCTGTTGCCTGTTCGGGAGACATGTACTGCGGCGTGCCGAGCGAGAGACCCGTCTGCGTCACTCGGTTGCCTCCTGCCTTTGAAATCGCGAGTGCAATGCCGAAGTCGGCGATCACCGGCTGCCCGTGCTGCATGAGAATGTTTTCGGGCTTGAGATCGCGGTGGACAACGCCGTGGGCATGCGCGTAGTCGAGAGCGTTAGCGATGCCGATTGCAATGCGAACTGCTTCATCGACGGGAAGTTGTCGCTCACGTTCCAGGCGGGCGCGAAGCGATTCACCCTCGACAAACGGCATTACGTAGTAGAGATGTCCCTTTGCGTCGCCCGAATCGAAGAGCGGAAGAAGATTCGGGTGCTGGAGGTTTGCGGTGACCTTGATTTCGCTTAAGAAACGATCGACGCCGAGTACGGCGCCAAGCTCCGGGTCGAGGACTTTAACAGCGACGTTGCGGTCGTGCTTGATGTCCCGCGCGAGGTAGACTGTGGCCATCCCGCCGCGTCCGATCTCACGTTCGAGAACGTACGAGGGGGCTAGCGAATCCTTAAGTTGTGCGAAGATGTCGGCCACGGGAGCCCTGAGGGGTGGAGACAGAAGCGCTAAGCTAGGGCGGTAGATTGGCGGGGGATAGCCTCTTTGTCTATCAGGATGCGATAACGACTGCCGGCTCCAATCATGACTGCGGCGCCCGCGCGCGCCACAAGCGCTCCTGCTCCACCGACCTTCTCGATGGGACGAATTCAGTCAACGCGGCGACCCACACAAGATTCATAATTCCGACCACGAACAACACAGACATCAGCGCCCAGCAGCAGCCCACGCAAAAAGGGCCGTACCTGATCCCCCATTCGCAGTGCCCGGAATGCACGTCGACCGCAATGACTGGGAGCTCGGCTTCAGTGCAGCGCTATGTGAGCTGCTCGACTCGCCATGTACGCGATGGTCGACCGGTTTCGACCGCAAGACTATCTGCCTAGGGTCGTCGTGGATGGCAGATCCTGCACCCCTACTATCCGTGGAGCCGCCAATGACCGCCACGTCGCTCGAGCGTCCTGTGCCGGCAACAGCTGCTGCAATGCTTCATGGCTAGTAATCTGCTGACCTACGCGTCGCTCCTGGCAGGGTTGTGCGCCATGATCGCTGCATCTGGTATCA
>JBDSBT010000003.1:0-10850 GCA_039921425.1 Gemmatimonadaceae bacterium
GCAATGGCCCTCTGATACTTGCTCTCGTCGAAAGCGTTCTCGCTCTTCGCAACGACTACAGTTGCCACCGCATTCCCGATGACGTTCGTGATGGCCCGGGCCTCGCTCATGAATCGATCGACGCCGAGCAGGAGCGCCATCCCTTCGACTGGAACAACGTGAGTCGCCGCGAGAGTTCCGGCTAACACAATGAAACCGGACCCCGTGACACCGGCCGCACCCTTCGACGTCACCATCAACACCGCGAGAAGCGAGAGCTGCTGACCCACCGATAGATGAACACCGTACGCCTGGGCAATGAAAATCGCCGCCATCGACAGGTAGATCGACGTGCCGTCAAGATTAAATGAATAGCCGGCGGGAATCACCAGCCCCACTACGCTCCTTTCGCATCCAAATCCTTCCATCTTTGCCAGCATTCGAGGCAGCGCGGCCTCGGAGCTCGAGGTGCCTAGCACGATCAGGATTTCGTCCTTGATGTAGCGAAGCAGCTTCCACAATGAGAAGCCTGAGACCCGAGCGATGATGTTCAGGATGACGAAGATGAACAGCGCCATCGTCAGGTACACGTCGCCCATCACCCGTGCGAGCGGAAGAAGCGCTTTCAATCCGAACGAACCGATCGTGTAGGCCATTGCGCCGAAAGCGCCAATCGGAGCGACTTTCATGATCATCGCCGTCAGGCGAAAGAATACAGCCGATACCTTCTCCAACCCGGCGAGGATCGGCCGCCCAGCATCGCCGATCTTGAGGAGGGCGAGTCCAAACAGCAGAGAAAAGAAGACGATCTGAAGAATGTCCCCATTCGCGAAGGCGCCAATGATGCTCGACGGAACAACGTGCGTGAGGATGTCGATAAACCCGAGCTGAGCGCCCGACGCCGTGTATTTGCTCAGGTCAACTCCTGTCGCCTTCGAGATGTCGATTCCAGAGCCAGGCCGGGTAATGTTCACAACGATGAGACCGATCGCGAGCGCCAGAGTGCTGACTATCTCGAAGTAAAGCAGCGCCTTTCCTCCAACTCGCCCGACTTTCTTTATGTCCTCCATGTTCGCGATGCCGCTCACGATCGTGAGGAAGATGATCGGCGCGATAACCATTTTCACGAGATTGATGAACGTGTCACCAAGCGGTTTCATCGCCTTGCCCCAATTGGGCGCGAGGGCTCCGAGCAGGATGCCAAGGGAGATGGCGACCAGCACCTGCACCGTGAGGTTGCGCCGGAGGCGTGAGCGTACCGAGAGTTGCTCGGCGCGCGCTTCAATGGTCGGGTCAGTCACGCTTCGGTATCGCTCCGGGCGCTGGCGACGTTTGATTCCGCGCGCTTCACAATAGCCCGCGCCATTCCAGAAAATATTTTTTGATGGATGGGATAGAGAGCATACCAGTAGAGGAGACCCGAAATACCCCGTGGGCTGAATGAGGCAGTCTGAACGAGCATGCTTCCCATTCCAGGCCGGGGCAGTGCCGTGAACTCCAGCGTTGCCGCGCCTGGAACCTTCATCTCCGCCCGAAGCCGAACGCCAACTCCCGGCTGAACGTCTTCAACTCTCCAGAAGTCGAGCGCGTCACCGGCCCTCAGTGCATCAGGATCCCGGCGTCCACGTCTCATTCCTGTACCGCCAGCCATTCGGTCGATCAGGCCCCGGAATTTCCACAAAAAGTTTGCGTAGAGCCATCCTCTATTGCCACCAATGCTCGAGAATGCTGCAAATAATTGCCGAGTCGAAGCGGTGGATTCGAGACGCCGCTCCTCTTTGATGACGCCTTGTCCCTCGCTCAGAGTCGTGCCAGCAGAGAGCGACGCTCCAGCACTCGACCAGCTCGTTTCCAGCTCACCAGATCGTAAATTCTCAAGGGCATCACGGACAGCCTGCGCGTACGGAATGAGCTTGACGTTGAAGATCTCTTCTGCCGAGTGATCGTTGACGACCGCCTCGCTTCGCAAACCCTCGATCAATGGATGCGAGTAAGAGGCAGGAATTGGCGTGACCAGGTCAACCCAGTAAGAGGATAGACGTGGCGTCAAGACTGGAACTGCGATGAGGAGGCGGCGGAGACGCCGCGCTGCGGCATACTGACGCATCATGTCGCCATACGTCAATACGTCAGGGCCGCCAATCTCGAAGATTCGTCCGGCCGACTCCGGCAAGCCGAGACAGCCGGCTAGATAGTCCAGAATATTTTCGATGGCGATGGGCTGACTTCGGGTAGTCACCCAGCGGGGAGTGATCATTACCGGAAGTCGCTCGGTGAGGTACCTGATCATCTCGAACGAAATGCTGCCGGAGCCGACGACAATAGCTGCGCGAAATTCGGTCACGGGCACCCCCGAACTCCGCAGAATGTCTCCAACGTGCTGGCGAGAGGCGAGATGCACAGAGAGGTCGTCATTATCTACCCCAAGGCCCCCGAGATACACAATTCGCTGAACCTTGGCCTCGCGCGCCGCGTCCCCGAAATTGGTCGCACCAATTGCGTCGCGCTCTTCGAAGCCTTTTTCGGCTCCGCCCATCGAGTGAACGAGATAGTAGGCTACATCTATATCGACAAACGCCGCATCGAGGCTTGCGCGGTTCAGTACATCGCCCTTGCGAACTTCGATCGTTCCCCATTGGCGGCCAGTGAGAAAGCGCGGGTCGCGCGCGAGGCCGACGACGGTATGCTCTGCGGCAAGGAGACGTGGGATGAGGCGCCCGCCGATATACCCGGTCGCGCCAGTGACGAGAACTTTCACACGATCAGCAGTGCAACAATCCTACCGTGATGCCAAGTCATGTTCTCACATCACCCGTTAGCGATCTAGACAGGTAAAAATTGCCCGCAAAAACAGATAGTCAGGCTCGTTGGCATCCGTCGCTCGCAATAGGCTTTCCTGCACCAGGATCTACACGCGCGCGCTTCGTGAAAAGACGATACTTTGGAACTCAACGGAATGACCGATTGGCTTCCCGACCTCTTGTCAGGCGATACGTCGATGACTGGTAGAAACACAGCCGATGACAACTCACTGCGATCTCAGCTCGCGGCGAGTATTCGTGCGAATCGCGAAGAAATTGTTCAGCGCTGGCTCGAGCGGATCAGCGCCCGCGTAACGCTTAGCGACAACGAGATTTTCCCTACCGAGCATCTGCTGGATCACGTGCCCCTTCTGCTCGACGGCATCGCCCTGTATCTCCAGAATCCCGGGGATTTTATTGACGGCGGGCCGGTTACGGCGAAGGCGATGGAGCTTGGCGCCTTGCGCCATTCTCAGGGTTTCGACGCCTACCAGATACTCAAGGAACACGATCTCCTCGGCCGCATCATCTATTCGACACTGAGACCGGTTGCTGCTGAGCTTGCGGAAGGAAAAAGCCCGGTTGAAGCGCTCGAGGTGTGGGAAGAAATCGGAAACGCGGTGCAACTGATCATGCAGGCGACCTTGACTCATTTTCTTCGGCTTGCGGCGGATAAAGTTTCGAATCGGGAGGCCCAGCTGCGTCGGTTCAACCGGATGGTTTCCCACGAGCTGAAAAATCGCGTTGGCGCGGTTCGCGGTGCCGCACACATGCTGGAAGAGCCGTGGGTCGGGGAGACAGAGCGGGCACGGTTTCAACGGATGATCATCGAAAATTCGGCTGGGGTGCAGCAGGTGCTGACTAGCCTCGAGGCACTCTCGCGGCTCGAATCGGATGCCCGACAAAGGTCAAACGTTCTGCTCAATCAGGCCGCTGCCGAAGTTGTGCGCCAGCTTCGAGCAGCGGCGGAGTCGAATGGTGTCGAAGTGAGGGTCGGACTGTTACCCTCGGTGGAGGTCGATGCGGCTGTCGTCGAGCTCTGCCTTACCAACTTCATCTCGAACGCCATCAAGTACGCTGACAGCGCAAAACCCGATCGGTGGGTGCAGGTGGACGCAGAGCTGGTTTATGCGGCAAATTTTGCCGGGGAGCTGGTTGTCAGCGTACGCGATAACGGAATCGGTGTTCCGCGCGAATCTCGCGACCGTCTATTTCAGCAATTCTATCGCGCCCACGCAGAAAGCGTCACCAATGTCGAGGGCACCGGGCTTGGATTGAGCATCGCTCGCGAAACTGCCGAGTCTCTTGGTGGGCGCGCCTGGGCCGAATTTCCGGACGATGGTGGAAGCGTTTTTGCCTTTGCGCTTCCATCGCGACGTGTTGAGGACAGCGCAGCGGCTGGCACTCGGCGCGATGAAACGAGCATCACGCAGGGCGAACCCTGAAATCGAAGCAATCGCGCCGAGCGTAATGGCCTGATACATCGAGCGTCATTTGCTCGCGGCGAATGGCGCCCATGTCCAGCTCGGCGTGAAGTGTTATCTCAGTATCGTATACAGGCTCGACGACGTACGCTCCGTCGGGGCCGACGATGCATGAGCCACCGCGCAGCACGAAATCGTTCGGCCCCTTTACACGCTCTGGGTCGGGCGTCAGCTCCGGTGGAAGCATCGACACGCGCATCAGCGATCCTGTGGCGAGCACGTAACACCTTCCCTCGAACGCGTAGTGCCGGCTTGCGATCTGGTGCATCTCGTGAGCGGTGGGCCATGCGGCGACGTGAATGTCTTCTCCGCTGTCGTGCATTGCCTGACGCGCAAGCGGCATCCAGTGCTCCCAGCATATCAGCCCGCCAATACGGCCAACCGGACTATCGACTGCTCTCAGACCGTCGGCGTTCCCCTGCCCCCATATCAGCCGCTCGGTGTAGGTGGGTATCAGCTTGCGATGATGATTGAGTAACGCGCCGTCTGAGCCGTACGTCAGGAGCGAATTGAAAAGCGTTCCACGGCTTGGGCCTGCGCTGATGCGCTCGACCACACCAAGTACGAGCACAACCGCCGCGCTCTTCGCAATCGCCGAGAGTGCTGCTCCGTCCGGTCCGTCGACGTCCACTGACTCAGCCGCATGTCGCTCGAAGACGGCCTTGGCTGGGGCGTGATTCCACAAGGCCGCGTCGCGACAAACGTCCAGCCACGCTGGATATCCAGGCAGCCATGTTTCCGGCAAAACGACGACTCGAGCACCAGACTTGGCGGCATCGTTCACCAGCGATGCTGTCCGCGCCAGGCCTTCAGCTAGAGTACTGGACACCTCGGCCTGGATGACCGCTACAGCGACGATGCCTGCCTTTCTATTCTTCTCATGCATAACAGGTTTTTGCTCCGTCGTACTCGCTTCTACTTCGCTGGGCGCGAAATGTCTCGAAGTGTGGGAGCCCAGTCGAGAATGACTTTCAGGGAGCGGTGCTCTCCGCCTTTCGCAATCTTCGAGATGAGAAAGCGCCCGTCCGGCCCGATTGACCAGCTGAGGCCTGGCGCGACTTTCGTCAGGATTTCCGGTTTACCGATATCTGACGTTTGCGGGTCGAATCTGACTCTGAATATTCGTTTTGAAGAACTGTAGTAAATCGATCGTCCATCCTTTGACCATATGGGAAGGGAGCCGCCAAGAATCGAGACCTGCTGACGCGCTGGGCCGCGTCCCAATGGATAAGCAACAAGGTAAGCCTCGCTCCGCCCCGATTCCGTTGACTCGTAGGCGAGCCAGCGGCCGTCGGGTGAGACGGTTGCGTTATCCTGATTTCCGATCCCGTCGATCAGTTTCCTGCCAGCGTGGGTGCCTGATTGATCAAGTGATGCAATGAAGACATCACGTCCATTGGCCTGGTCTTCCTGGTACAGAACATTCTTTCCATCGGGTGACACACTGCTTGCGTGCTTGTCGTTTCGTGAGGTAGCGACGAGCTGCTCTGGACTGCCACCGTCGGCTGCTCGCTTGAACAGATCGTACTGAGGAACGTCACGCGAATAAATGATTTCCTTGCTGTCGGGCGTCCACGCTAGGCTACCCTCCACCTGTTCGGTGTTCGTAAGGCGTGTGTACACACCTCGCTGGCGGTCGAATGTCCACACATCGCCATCTCTGACGACGGCGATCTTCCGGTTGTCCGGCGAAGCAAGTGCCGAGGTTATTCGCGCCGACGAGTCCAGCGCCATCTCCTCATTGCCGTTGTGGTCGCTCCAAACCACTTCGACGTTCTTCAGGACATCCTCGCGATAAACGAGCGTGCCAGTCCGCGAAACGGCTAAAGCAGCCCAGCCGTTCGATGAGCGACTTTCGATGTCGATCGGCAGCGGAACAGCCGTGCCTGTAACCTTGAGCCCGCTTGCGTCAAACGGCACTTCCATCACCGATGCGCCTCGCGTGAAAAGAAGATATCCGTTGACGTACCGCCCAAAATAGCCTCCGCGAAAAACGATCTGGCGCTTACCGCTCTTGAGTGAGATTACTTCCAGCGTCGACTTGTCGGCGGGCGTGACGTAATTAGTGAAGAGGACATGATCGCCGTCGGGCAACAACTCCGGCCACCAATGTCCGAGCTCCCCTTTTTTCGGGTCCGGCGTCGTTAACGTGGCACTGTCAGTTCCATCCGCCCCAACACGATAAAGACCGGTGTTGTAGTCCTTCGTATAGACCAGCATTCCGTTTCCCACCCAGGTAATCTGGGCCCAGTTCGCCTCAGCGAGCGGGGTGGGCGGCCCGCCCGATGTCGGCGCCTTGAAGAGTTTCCTGTCAGCACCGAACGCAAGCCACTGACCATCCGGTGAAAAAACCGCGGACCCTTGCGCCCCTGTTGATCCCTTTACGACCCGGAGAGAATCACTGTCGAGACGACGAATGAGCAGCTCCGTTTTCCCCGCAACTACGGCCCCGAATGCGATCGTAGTTCCATCCTGGCTTATCCCCAGGACTTCTCCCTGACTCTGACCTGGTATGAGCTCCACATCCGCAGGCAAGTCGACAGCGAGATGTACTGGCGTCTGAGCAGGATGTGACAAAACGCGAAGCGCCAGCATGATGGCAGCGAGTGAAGAGACGCCAGCTATAGCCCATGGGACAATCGCGCGACCGCGCCGGGACCTTTTCTCTGGCTGCGCAGCCGCCCGTGATGGTGACGCGACTGCGCCGTAGTCGGAAGTCACCAGCGCCTTGCTGAAATCAGCGGCCGAAGTGAAGCGATCGGCAGGTAGTTTCTCGAGCGCTTTCAGCACTGCGGCGTTCACGTTCTCTGGTACTGATTTGCGCTGAGCCGTTATTGGACGCGGACTCTCGGTCATCACTCGCGCAACGATTGCCTGCACGCTTGGTCCGGTAAACGGGGCTTCGCCGACGAGCATCTCGTAAGTCACTGCGCCAAGTGCGTAGATGTCAGCGCGTCCATCGATGACGCGCTCGCCCATCGCCTGCTCGGGAGCCATATACTGCGGGGTGCCGAGCGAGAGGCCGGTTTGCGTCATGCGCGCTCCACCTGCCGCACTTACAGCGAGAGCGATCCCGAAATCGGCGACAAGCGCTTGTTCTTCATGGAGAAGAATGTTCTCCGGCTTTATGTCGCGGTGCACGACCCCCTGCTTGTGTGCAGACTCGATCGCGCTCGCCATTTCGCGTGCGATGCGGACAGCGTCATCGACCGAGAGCTGAGTTTCCCGTTCAAGTCTCGAGCGGAGCGATTCGCCTGCCACGAACGGCATTACATAGTAGAGCAACCCATCGGCTTCACCCGAATCCAGCAACGGCAGGATATGAGGATGCTGAAGCTTCGCCGTCGTCTTGATCTCCGCCAGGAAACGCTCGGCCCCGAGTGCAGCGGCGAGGTCGGGATGGAGAACCTTGATTGCGACGTCGCGGTCATGCCTCAGGTCGTGCGCGAGGTAGACTGTCGCCATGCCGCCCGCGCCTATCTCCCGCTCGAGTCGGTATTTGGAGTGGAGTGAATCCGTCAGCCGCGTAAGAACGTCGCTCATGCGGCAGAATGTGGTTTAGGGTGACTCGCTGCGCCAGCAAGCGTTGCCAAAAATGCTGATCGTGCTAACGTTTGCTCGTCGTCAGATGCCCTGTAGTGCCCTACCCCATTCTCTCTCAGGTGGAGTATGAAACTCTGGTTGGCCGTCGCCATCATGACAATCGCGTTGTGCGGCTGCATTCATCGGCCGCATTCCGATCAGATGTGTCAGTACGCGGGAATGGAAGGGATCCCGGCGTCGAGCGCGCAGTGCGTTGCTCCGGCACCCCCGCCGCCTCCACCTCCACCACCGACGCCACCGCCACTGGTCCTGCCGTGTCAGATCGAAGGCTTGGAAAGCCTGGCGGCAAGCGATCCCGGGTGTCGCGCGCCAAAGCACATGAGAAATCCCAATATCGCGCGCGAGCTTGAAACGCCAATTTTCTTCAGGGCAAACTCATCGATACTCGATGCCAACGCCGCTAAAGCGCTCGACACGAAGCTGAAGCTGTTGCGCGCCTATCGGGGAGTAAGACTCAGAGTCGAAGGGAACGACGACAACCTCAAGTCGGACGCGGCTGCCACAATCCTCGGCAACCAGCGCGCGCTTCAGGCGAAGAAACGTTTCATACTTGGAGGAATCGACGGGTCGCGGCTCGATGTCGTTTCCTATGGAAAGGACCATGCGGCTTGTGAGGAAAAGACCGAGACGTGCCGCGCTAAGAATCGCCGAGTTGATTTCTACGTTGTCGAAACCGGGTCGCCCGATGCCGTCGGTAAATTGACGACCCCTACTATAGATAGTCTGCCGTGGCCACCTCCGCGGCCGAGTATCCGCGAAGTACTCCCGCTAAAGCTTTGCCACGATGCAGCGAATCCTACACTGCAGGGCAGCTGGAACCTGATCCACGCCGCATTCGAGCGAGCGGGATTTCCGGACGACGAGCGAACGTTCTCCATCGGGGAGAACGAAGGCTTTGCGATTCTTGGAAGAATGGAAGCCATCAACGACGACGGAAACCCGAAACCGAACACAGCGCGATGGGGCAGTCCGCTAGCCGGCGATCCGGGCGGGTTTTCCGTAGGCCAGTGGTTCAAGGAAGTCTTCTCGCGCGTGACCGGTCGCTACCGCGTGATAGCGATTGTGATGACTCGACGCACGATGACGACAACTAAGGCTATCCCAACGATGGCGCATCTCGATTCGATCGTTGATTCCGGACCGATCGGACCTCCGCCTGCAGAAGTAGGTGCGCTCGTGATGCCTGCCAGTGTTCCTTGTTACGCACTGATCTATGAGCTGGAACGCCCATCGATACCAAAAAACACTTCCATCGTGCATCCGAGCCAGCATACGGCGCGCGAGCATCTCGCGAAAGCGCGCATGTGGTCACACAATCAACTCCGAATTCCATGACAACGCCCGCAGCTGCTGGAGCTTCCCCTCAACCGCTCCTTCCGAGAACCTCATTGGTGAGCGCGCAGTGGACGCTCGCAAAAATGTGGTTCACCGGCGCCGGAATTATCCTCGTGATCCTGATCATCAGGACGATGAACCAGGTTGACCCGAATTGTACGACATGCGACACCGCTGTGCGCTTCACATGGTTTGGATCGGCATTCGCGCCGACGCTCTTGCTGATCGCCGGCGCAATCAGCGGCACGGATGAATCCGCCGCCTCGCGAACTGTGTCTACTCCCGCCTATCGGTTGACGTTGATGGTCTCGGTGTTCTACCTGATCGTCGCGTTGATTCCGACGGTCGCACGATTTCAGGATCCGGCCAGCGCGATCAAGACAGCGGCGTGGATTCCCGCGATTCAAGGCGTTGTCGCGTTGCTGATTGGCCGTCTCTTCGCGCCGAGCTCGAAGTGAGTCGAGCCCGGACGATCAATGCCCGACTTTCGCTTTTAGTTCCTCCCACCAGTTCGTGACTACAATCAACTGCGAAGGAGTGCCGGGAAGCGGCTCGATGAAGTAGAACGACTTGCCGTCGGGGCCCACCGAGTACGCGCGGTGCCGGTTGTCGGTTACGTAAGTCTGCGCTGAGAACAACGGTCGTTCACCAGTCACGTGGAAGTCGTCCGATCCATCAATTTGCGCGGCCACCAGATCACCCTTTGAGTTGCGATAGTACAATTCGCGACCGTCGGCCGACCAGGCCGGTTCTGACCCTCCCGCTTTCGAGATCTGCCATTTGGTGCGCTCCACGTCGGGAAACGGTCGAACATACACCTCGGTTCGTCCTGACTCGTCCGTCCCGAACGCAATCCACCGTCCGTCAGGCGAAATCGCCGGCGCGAATTCCTCACTCTCCGAATGAATCAGCGGACGGCCAGCCGAATCGGGCACGCCGCGGATGTAGATATCACGATTTCCACCCGAGCCGATTCGATAGACAACCCATTTTCCATCGCGCGACCATGTCGACTCGTCGACCCCGCGCGGATTCTTGATCGTCAGATGTGGCGCCGAGCCGCCATCGGCTGCCACTGCGAATACCGTCGGTCTGCCAAAGCGGTCCGTCGTGAAGCTTACGCTCTTTCCATCTGGGGTCCACACACAGCGATACGAATAAGTGCCTTCACCAGCGAGGCGAGTGAACGTTCCCGAAGCCAAGTCCTTTACCCACACTTCAGTTCGCGCGTTGAGCTCAGTGGCGACCGCGATCTTTCGCCCATCGGGAGAGACCTGGAGACCGACAAAGGCTCCGGTCCAATCCGGATCCACTGCGTTCACTGTGCCTTCGCGTGTTACCCGGATTATCCGATTGAGCGGAGTGTAGGCTTCATACAGCAGCGTGCCTTCGTGAGACATCCCGATCGAAGCGCGGCCCTGCCCGCCGAGGTGCACGCCGTTGACCATCGTCACAGGCGCGCCTTTCATGTCGGCGCTCCCCTCGTCGAAACGAGATGCTGTGACCGTTCCGTCACTGTGTAGAATCGCCAGATAACCCGACCCATAGCTCATCGCGCGAATCCCTTTCCCCAATTCCCTGTGGGCTCCGGTCTTCACGTCGATTGCAGAAATGTCCGGCGCACCCTTTAGCCGCCAGAGCGTCGCAA
>JBDSBT010000004.1:0-9645 GCA_039921425.1 Gemmatimonadaceae bacterium
CTGCTAGTTGTGGCAGCCGGGCTTGCCGCGCTGCCGGTGATCGCTGGTGCTCAGACGCCGACGGACACGACGATGAAGAAGGACACGATGATGATGAAGGACACGATGATGAAGGACACGATGATGATGATGAAGGACACGATGATGAAGGACACGATGATGATGATGAAGGACACGATGACGATGATGAAGGACACGATGACGAAGATGTCGACGCCGATGGCAACGACGACGTCAACTGCGGCAACGTCAGCGCTGCCGGCTGAGTCGACGAATGGCGCGCGCCCAGTTCCGCCTTCTGATGGAATGACCTGCCCGTGGGGATGCCCGACATCGAAGGGTGTTGCCGGTCTTTCGGGACCGCAGTTCCTCGCTCTTCAGCAGGAGCTTCGCGACAAGGGCTGTGGCAAGGTTCACGTGACCGGCAAACTCGATGGACCGACTCGTCGCGCGATCGCAATCTGCGCCAGGAAGATGGGCGTTGCGAACAGCGCGAAAGCAGTGCTCGTTGCCGCCAACATCGGATACTCCGACGCTGACGTGATGGGAAAGATGGAAGAGTAGTTGACGAGTTCCCGGCGCTAAGCCGGGAAAGGCAGCAATAGCTGTTCAGAGGGGATGGAGTGCTCAGCATTGAGTGCTCTGTCCCCTTCGTCGTCAGTGTCATCGACACGGGCCCATGAAGCCACGCGATACTTTGCGCAGAGTTGATGAAAGAAACGCGATAGTCCGTCGCGATATTTTTTCCCCGCGTGCGAGCCATACGCGTAGGTGCTGCGATACCGCGCCTCGAGGTGAGGGAACTCCTGCGCAATGAATGGCAGGTACCGTTTCTTTGCAGTCGATTGAAGGCGAAGGGCGCACGCTCCGACATACGTCGCTCCGGCCTCCGACACGCGCTTGACGAGCGCTTCGAGGTCGGAAGGGTTGTCGGTGATGCCGGGAAGAACCGGCATGCAGTTGATGCCCGCATCGATTCCCGCTTCGCGAAGGCGCGCGAGTCCACGCACTCTCGCCTCCGGAGTTGGCGACCGCGGCTCGAGGCGTCGCGCGAGATCTCGCTTGAGAGTGATGAGCGAGATGTGGATGCTGAGATCGGAGTGGCGATTGATCCGTGAAAGCACGTCGATGTCGCGCGTAATCAGCGGACTCTTCGAGATGATGACGACCTTGAGGCCCGGATGCTCGGCAAGCACTTCCAGGATTCGGCGGGTGACGCGGAAGCGGCGCTCAGCAGGTTGGTACGGATCGGTCGCGGTCCCGATGACTATTGCTTCGCCCTTCAGAAGTGAGAGGTGCCTGTCACTCCCCTGACGAAGTGCGCGTGCCAGAACCTCGGGAGCGTTCTGCTTGACGAAGATGTTTCGCTCGAACGCAAGCCACGGAGGCATCGCCTCGGACCGCTCCGATAGTGCGCTCTCCATCCGATCATTGTCGGACGCGCGTTCCATCACATAGCGGTGTGCGTAGCGGGCGTAGCAGTAGGCGCATCCGAACGCGCAGCCGACGTAGGGATTGATCGACCAGAATCCCATTCCAGTCGTCTCGGGCGGGTTGAGAACGTTCTTCGCGAAGCTCGAGTAGTAGCGAATGTCCTTCTGTTCGCCGATGAGCGGGAGCAACCGAGAGTTGCGCTCGTATTCTTCGCCGAGCAGCCCCTGTTCTCGCTCCGGCGGCATTCGCGCACCCGGCCTGTTTCTCCCCATACCCGAATATATCCCGAAAGCGGGCCTCCTGCGAGGGCTATGGTTATCTTCTCGTTTGTTACTCTTTCAAATTCAGGAACTCGCGGGGAAGCAAAATGGCTGAGCTCATTTCAGATATCGCAATCCAGCGTGAGCTGCAGACGTTGTCCGGCTGGGCGCGGCGGACGGACGTGCTGACGAAGCTTTATCAATTCCGGAATTTCTCGGAGGCTATGACCTTCGTGAATCACGTCGCTGACGCGGCCGAGGCAGCGAACCATCATCCGGATATCGATATCAGATATTCAAAGGTGACACTTGTGCTGAGCACGCATGACTCTGGCGGGATTACCCAGGCGGATATCGACCTCGCAAGGGCTATCGAGGCGTAGCTTCGTTTTTCGTTTCTGCCGCTGCAACCGGGCTTAGCCAGTTTCCGCGAAACCCGAGTGGAGTCTCCGGAACGGCCACGACTAGCTGCGCCGTCCCCCGAATATCCGCAGAATCGCCAGGAACATGTTCAGCAGATCAAGATAGATCCGCACAGCCGCGCCGACGTATTCGTCTGGACTGTAGACATTCCGGATGCGCCACGTGTCGTACACGAGCAAGCCACTGAACACGAGCACCGTCACTGCGGCGATCGCTACCTGCAGCCCTGGGTTCTTGAAGAAGAACATGTTTAGCAGCATCGATCCGATCACGACCCACAGGCCCACCGCGAAGAAACTTCCCCACGCGCTGAAATCACGCCGCGAGATAAATGCGTACGCTGTGAGCGTACCGAATGCGCCGATAGTGGTCAACGCTGCCTGCGTGATCAGCCCCGGCTGTTGCTGTCCATACACGTAAAGGAGCGGCGCAAGGAAGACACCCTCTGCGAAGGTGAAGAGCAGAACGAGCCCGATGTTCGCGGGAAAGACGTTCTGCGCTCGCAACGCCAGAAAGAGCGGCGCGAAAGTCGCGAGCATCGAGATCCACGGATGCGCGGCGACAGCGTTGAGAATCGCCGGCTGGGACAGCGCGAACATCGCGCCGGCGACTGTGAAGAGAATGCTGACAAACACAAGCGAGTAGGTCCGGCGCACAAGCGTCGCGCGCTCGGCACCAGTACGAACGATTGTTCCAACTGGGAATGAAACTCCCATCATTCAGCTCCGTTTATGAGAATCAGACAGGATTATACACCCTGTACCGGCGTTAGGTGCGTGCCTTGGGTCCGGACTACATCGACCGGTGTCGCGCCATCTCTTCCTTGGACAGCCGGAGGAACCGCGCCGCATTGTTGTAGAGGATGTCGCGCTTCTGGGCCTGAGACAGGAATGGGGCGTTCTCGATCACCTTAATCGACGGCTCGATGATACCCGGCCAGATCATCTGATCGGATCCGAAAAGAACTCTATCTCCGTACCCGGCTTCCACGATGCCTTGCAGATATCTGTAAAAAGCGGCACGCGGCTCGGTGTACACGATGCTCGAGATGTCCAGGTACACCTGCGGGTGCGAGAACAATAGAGCGCGTAAATTGTCGAGCATCGGGTAGCCAGCATGCATGATGTACACACGCAGCTTTGGGTGCCTGACGAGCACGTCTTCGAGAAGGAGGGGGTCGCCGTTACGCGCCCGATAGCCACGGCCGCCTGCATACGGTTCACCGGGGCCGCCGGGTCCCATATGAATTCCTACCGGGATATCCAGCTCCTCGGCCAGCGCCCAGTACGGCTCCATTCGTTTGTCATCGGCGGGAATGCCCTCGTATTGGGCCATGACTTCGCCGAGGACCTTGAACGTGCCGTTTCGGTAAAGTGCCCTCACGTTTGCCGGCGTTCTCGGGGTGACGTGAGATGAACTCTTTTTGTTCACTCCGATTCGCAGGTCGAGTCCCGGTATGATCCGCGATGGTTCGGCAGCGCGCCATTTCGCCATTAGATCAGGCTCGCCGCTCACCATTCCGATGATGTTCCATTTCTTCATCGCGGCAATGGTTTCGTTCATCACATCTGCGTCTGTCTTCGCTGCGGCAATGGGGTTGTCACACGGCGGCTGGTTGAACGCCAACCCCGGCTCTTTCGGGTCTGACCTCGGCATTACCGAAAACGGCGCGCACATCGGAAATGGATCGGGGCCAACGTAGTCCGCATGGCGCGCATGCAGATGCATGTCGATGATCGGCTCTCGTGACTGGGCACCGGCGCCGAATAACGGCAGCAGCCCAATCGACAGCAATGCACTCATGGAGGTTTTCATGCCGTCAATTTTGAAGGTCCTCCATCAATGCCGGCAAGTCGGTAATGCTGTTAAGAAGGCGCTGCGGATGAGACGGCTCCAGCTGGGCCCTCGTAAAAGGTCCCCACAAGGCGGCGATCGAGACCACACCCGCCGCGTTCCCTGATTGAATGTCGTGCGGCGAATCGCCGACAAAAACCGCTTCGTCCGGCGAATGACCAAGCTCCTCGAGAGCAAGCAGAACCGGAAACGCTTCTGGCTTGTGAATCGTGCACGAGTCCATGCCGATCGTCGTCTTCATGAAGACGTCGAGACCCGTCCAGGAAAGCCCGCGGTGCATCATCTCGTTACTCTTGCTCGTGACGACTCCCATCGGATGTCCGCGTCGCGAAAGCTCCGTCAACGTTTCGACGACACCAGCGAACGCCGACGTCAGGCGGTCGTGCTGCTCACGCTGATACGTGCGGTAGCGAGTAGTCAGCTCCAACACCTCGGCTTCCGATGTCGCATACGGCGCAAGCTGCTTAGCGAGCGGCGTCCCGATTCCGGCTACCCATTCTTCATCAGTTGGAGCTGGAGTGCGGCCTTCGAACGTATGCCGAACGCACTGAAGAAGAAGGCCTATCGAGTCGATCAGCGTCCCGTCGAGGTCGAAAAGGACAGCAAATGGACGGGCAGTTTTCATGGAACCAACATAGTGAATAGCGGCTTCAACGATGTTTTCCGAGCTGATCTGCGCAACTGGATAGGCTCGACGTGAGTCGCTCCTGTTGAGTACTGGTGAAACCGGCCAACATTACACTCTCAACTGCCATGACCGCCCGGTGAGCCCGTTTGAGAACCGCGCGGCCCTTGGCGGTATGCCGGGTAGCAATGACGCGACCTCCTTCAGCGGGCGGTTGTCTCGCGATCAAGCCTTCGCGCTCGAGGGCGAAAACGATCTCGTTCATCGTCTGCGGCGTAACGAAACATCTCCGCGCCAGCTCAGCCCCCGAAAGCGGTGCTTTTGACTTGCCGGCCGCTTCGAGCGCTGCCAGGGCGGCGTATTGCGCAGTTGTGATTCCCAGCTCACGGAGCGACTTATCCATCGCGTTCCGCAGCGCCTGCTGCGCGCGTTTGAGTTGATAACCAACTCGCGCTTCGACGTCTACAGTTTTCGAGCCTGGCCGGGCATTGTCACTCATGCGGGCATAATCCTTGAGGTATATCAGGGTCCTGATATAACAAAATCACTACGCAGAAACATCGCCCGAGGGGCAGCCCATGACAACCGACGCCGCAGGAACTTCAGGCACCAACGCAGGACAGATCGCAACCATTCAGGAGGGCGCGCAACTCGTTACGCTTGTCAATGTCTTCACCGTTGCGCCGGAGAGACAACAGCAGGTCGTCGATATGCTAATAGACGCCACCGAGAGGACGATGAGAAATATGCCAGGCTTCGTATCGGCCAACATCCATCGAAGCTTCGATGGCAAAAAGGTCATCAACTACGCGCAGTGGCGAAGCAAGGATGCCTTTGAGGCGATGCAGAAGAATCCCGAGGCGGGAGTCCACATGAAGACAATCGCCGCCATGACGAGCTTTGAGCCGACGCTCTGCGAGGTAGTGTCGGTCAACTCGGCTTGAGCCGGCGGTTTTGGACCATATCCTGCGCATATCCGCCTTGTACTCAATAGGCCCAATCGAGCGATTGACATGATGCTTGCCATCCGTCAACGCTGCCTTTCTCCCCCGATTGATCAAGTCCGTTCACGAAATTCCTAGCCTGCATCAGGAACTCGGGGGATCTCAAAATCCTGAGATGACCCAAGCCCGTTGCTGCGACCAGACGGCTGCCGCGCCATGTTCGGTTGATCGCTTCGGCATGTTCCCAGGGAACTTCGCGATCGCCAGGGTCGTGGACTATGAGCGCCGGTATGGTCAGCGACGCCGCCGCGCGCGCCGAGTCGAAGTACGCCATCTCACGACCTACTTTCAGAGCGAGTTGTCGCTCCATTCCCCCGCGCCGTTTCTCAGGCAATCCGATGAACTGCTGAAGGCGACGGATGAAGTATCCCGGCCCTAACGGTGGAGCGAAGAGAACGGCGCCCTTCGCCTGGAGCCCGGCTTCGAGAGCCAGCACCACAGTCGCGGCGCCGAGTGAGTGACCGATAATCGCGTGCAGCTCGCCGCACTCTGCGGCCAGCGCCGGCAGGACGTTGACCCACTCGCCAAGAGAGCTCCGTTTTCCAGGAGTAGCACCATGAGCCGGCATGTCGAACGCGATGGCGCGGTAACCGGCTTTCGCCAACTGCTCTCCGATGCAGGCCATATCCATCGCGCGTCCGCTCCAGCCATGTACGAGCAGAACAGCGGGACCCTTGCCCCAAATCCATCCGGCTATGGGAACTCCCGAACTGAGCACTATGAGTTGGCGCGGTGGCGAGGCTGTGGACTTCATGCGTCGCGGCTTCCGAGGAGTGAGAAACAGATTTGCTGCGTGGCGCTCGGCCACCTTCGGTGCGACTCGGCTCACAGTCGCAAACCAGAGCCGGAGCAAACGAACGGCAACGCGGTCCTTGCGTCTCATGTCGACATAATAGCACGACCGGTCGTTTTTTGTAAAGGGGATGATATTGTCAAAATTGACCGATCGTTCTATTTTTGCTATATGCGAAAGGGACAAAATACGCGGCGCGAGATAGTGAAGGGAGCCCTCGAGATGGCAGGCCAGGTCGGTTTGGAAAATGTCACCTTGGGCGCTCTCGCAACGGAGCTCGACCTGTCCAAGAGCGGTCTTTTCGCGCACTTCGAGTCGAAGGAAGCGCTACAGCTCGCCGTGCTGGAGGAAGCGGTCGAACGCTTCAAGCTCAGGGTCATTCGACCAGCACTGGGGGCACCGCGGGGTGAGCCGCGGTTCAACACCCTGTTCGACGCCTTCCTGGAGTGGATGACGGTGGGGGGCGGCGACGGAAGGGGTTTTGACGATGCGGCCGAGCGGAGGATGGGTGGCTGTATTTTCATGGCGCTGTCTCAGGAGTACGACGATAGGCCCGGCAAGGTTCGCGATGCCGTCGTCCAGTCGCAGCGCGAATGGCGCAGCTTTGTGTCTGGCGCAGCACGGCTTGGAGTGGACGAGGGACATTTCCGCGCCGACCTCGATATCGAGCAGGTTGCTTTCGAGTTTGTCGGGATCGGGATGACTTGTCAGCAAACGAACAAGCTGCTGGGGGACCCCAACGCCGGGCAGCGTGCACGCACGGCGTTTCGGAGTCTGCTCGCGAGGTGTCGAGTTCGGCGAGAAATGCAACCGCGCCGCGCACCGAGGGTGGCCGGGACGCTGGTGAGGGGCAGCCTATAGTAGCGATGGCTCATGTGAGCCATGATATTTCGAACAGAATGGCTACTGCACAGAAACCCGCTTTCCGTCGCCTGTTCGAGGACGTCGGCACCGTCGATCAGGTGGGGATAGAGGAGCGCGTCGCGAAATTCCAGACCCGCTCGATCAAGAAGAAATCGAAGCTCTGGGGACTGACCACCGCTGTCTCGATGGTCGACCTGACGTCGCTCGAAGGCAAGGACACTCCTGGCAAGGTCGCGTCGCTTTGCGCAAAGGCGCGCAGGCCGAGCGACGATCCGGAAATCCCGCACGTCGCGGCGGTGTGTATCTATTCCGCGCTCGTGAAAAACGCAGCCCGACTGCTCGCCGATACGCCGATCAAAATTGCATCGGTCGCGACCGGATTTCCGGCAGGTCAAACTCCGATCAAGATTCGTCTCTCTGAGGTTCGTCAGGCCGTCGCCGATGGTGCAGATGAAATCGACATGGTCATCAATCGGGGTGCGATGCTGGCCGGCGAATTCGAGCAGGTCCAGGACGAGATCGTGTCGATAGTCGAAGCGTGCGGCGACTCAACGCTCAAAGTCATTCTCGAAACTGCGGAGCTCGAGAGCTACGACAAGATTCGCGCCGCTTCGTTCCTCGCCATGCGCGTGATCCGTGAAGGAGACTTCATCAAGACATCAACGGGCAAGGCATCGGGCTCTGCCACGCTCGCGAACACGCAGGTGATGCTCGAAGCGATTCGCGATTATTATCTCGACACCGGCATCGCGATCGGGATGAAGCCCGCGGGCGGGATAAAGAACGCCAAGCAGGCGCTCCACTATCTCGTGGCCGTGAAAGAAACCTTGGGCGACGCGTGGCTGAACTCGAGCAGGTATCGCTTTGGTGCGAGCTCGCTTTTAAACGACCTGTTGCGGCAAATCGAGAAGGAAAAGACGGGTGCGTATCAGGCGCCGTACTACTTCACTGAAGCTGCGGAGAGTTACTAATGGGTACACTCAAGCCAGTCGCTAGGCCGGCATCCAAGGCGGGTGAGACAGCTGCCGGTAAGAACGGTACGAACCGGCGAACTGCAGGTCGTGAACAGCGGATACGGAATGTCCCTCAACTGATTTTTGGTGACCTTTGGGAATTCGATCCGGCTCCGGAAACGGCCGATCCAAAGATCAAACCACAGTACGATCTGTTCATCGGGGGAAAGTTCGTCGCTCCGAGATCAGGCAAGTATTTCGATTCGATCAATCCGGCGACCGAGAAAGTTGTGTCGCGGATTGCGCTCGCGAATTTCGAGGATGTCGATGCCGCTTATGTCGCCGCGAAGAAGGCGTACGACAACGTGTGGGGAAAAATGTCCGGCAAGGACCGCGGCAAGTATATCTATAGAATAGCGCGCCTGTTGCAGGACAAGGCGCGCGAGTTCGCGGTGGCCGAGACGATCGATGGTGGCAAGCCCATCAAGGAATCGAGGGACTTCGATGTTCCGATGGCGGCAGCGCACTTCTTCTATCACGCTGGGTGGGCTGACAAGATCGAGTACGCCATCCCAGGCGTGGATGTGCACCCGCTCGGCGTCGTCGGCCAGGTGATTCCGTGGAATTTCCCGCTGCTGATGCTCGCGTGGAAGCTCGCTCCTGCGCTAGCGATGGGAAACACTGTTGTGTTGAAGCCCGCGGAGACGACGTCGGTGACCGCGATGAAGTTTGCGGAGCTGTTGATGGAGGCTGAGCTTCCGGCGGGCGTCGTGAATTTCGTAACCGGTGCAGGTGAGACTGGCAGCGCAGTGATGGGCCATCCGATCGCGGCCAAGGTTGCGTTCACCGGATCGACCGCTGTTGGCAAGCGCATCATGCGCCAGATTGCCGGCACCGACAAGAAGATGACGATGGAGCTTGGTGGTAAGGCCGCGAACATCGTCTTCGAGGATGCGCCGATCGATCAAGCCGTTGAAGGCGTGATCAACGGCATCTTCTTCAATCAGGGGCACGTGTGCTGCGCTGGTTCGCGCCTGCTCGTGCAGGAGTCGATTTACGAGCCGTTTGTAAAGAAGCTGCGCAATCGCGTCGATACGCTGAGAGTGGGGAACCCCCTCGACAAGAACACCGATGTGGGCGCGATCAATTCAAAGGCACAACTCGAGAGGATCACCGAGCTTGTCGAAGCCGGGAATACGGGTGGCGCGAAGATGTATCAGAGCGCGGCGTGTACGCTGCCGGGTAACGGATTCTGGTTCAAGCCAACGGTGTTCACGGGCGTGACGCAGAGCGATCGCATTGCGCAGGAAGAAATCTTCGGACCGGTGCTTTCGGTTTTGACTTTCCGGACTCTTGAAGAAGCGGTGGAGAAGGCCAACAACACCGCATATGGATTGTCTGCTGGTGTGTGGACTGACAAGGGTTCTCGAATCCT
>JBDSBT010000005.1:0-4827 GCA_039921425.1 Gemmatimonadaceae bacterium
CCTGCTTTCTGGTGAACCGGCGCAACTCGAGGATGTCGGGGTCGAGGATCACCGAGTACCCGGCCCGCTCGAGTGCTTTCGCACCACGCATCAGCTGCCCTTCGCGCGGGGAGTAAGAGGGCGCGACTACTCCAATCGCCTCACCCCGCGCGATCGCTGCGGGCCGAATCAAGCTCGGACGGGCGGGCTGAATTGGTTCACCGCCAGCAGCCTGTCGAGCGTGAGGCGTGTCCCCGTTTACGTCACTAGATTGCTTGATATGTCCGACTCCCCAGTGAAGGAGCTCGTCCCGAGCGCCTCCGGTTCTTCCCAGTCTACCGAGACCCCGTCCGCTGCCAAGCCGCTGCCCGGGTCTGACGTGTACTTCAGGAAAGGATTCGGTCTCAAGTCCGAAGTGGAAGCGGAGCTCTCGTCTGATTATAGCGGCCATCTTGTCGATTTGCTCCGGGAGCGCGACTTCATTCTTTCGGCCGGTGACACGACAGTTCGTCTCGCTCGTGAGTTTGGATTCTGCTACGGCGTCGAGCGGGCGGTGGACTATGCCTACCAGACGAGGCGAAAGTTTCCAGATCGACGAGTATATCTGGCCGGGGAGATCATACATAACCCGCACGTGAACATGAAGTTGCGGGACATGGGTGTGGAAATTCTTGAGCATGGCCCGAACGGAATAGACTACGGCGTGGTCGAGCCGAACGACGTCGTCATTCTCCCGGCATTTGGCGTGACCATCTACGATTTTGAGAAGCTGCGCGAGATTGGCTGCGTGATGGTGGATACCACGTGTGGCTCAGTGCTGAACGTCTGGAAGCGAGTCGACAGCTACGCCCGTGATGGCTTCACTTCGCTCATACACGGCAAGTTCTACCACGAAGAGACCAAGGCGACGGCTTCCCAGGCCGCAAAGCATACCGACGCTCATCACTTCGTGGTTCGAAACATGGAGGAGGCGCGGGTCGTTTGCGATTTTATCGAGCATCGTATCTCGGGGAGCGAGCTGATGACCCGATTCCCCAACGCGTCCTCGCCTGGCTTCGATCCGGACAAGCACCTTCGGCGCGTTGGCGTCGCCAATCAGACGACGATGCTGGCGAAGGAATCACTGGCCATAGGCGCGGAGGTCGGGGCGGCGATGGCGAGGGCATACGGCGAAGAGTACGCAGAGGCAAACTTTCGCACATTTGACACTATCTGCAGCGCGACACAGGAACGACAGGATGCCGTCACCGAGCTGCTTCAGGATCCGCTCGATGTGATGGTGGTGATCGGCGGGTACAACTCGAGCAATACCATCTCGCTTGCCGCGCTTTGCTCTGAGAAAGTCTGCACGTATCACATCGAGGACGCTTCGGCCATCGATCCTCTTACCGGAGAGGTCAAGCATCGGCCGCCGGGATGGAAGGAAGACGTGCTCGAAAAGGGTTGGCTCTCGCGGCCCGGGTCGGTTCGAGTGGGTATCACCGCTGGCGCCAGCACTCCGAACAACAAGATTGGAGATGCCGTCGCGCGCATCTTTGCGACGAGAGGGATTGGGCTCGACGAGATAAAATGACGCCTGGTGCGTAACACTGCTGTCACTTCCTCGCTGGCCGGTCGTCAAGATTGCGCCGGCGTTTAACATTCCTGTGTGCATTCAGCTCGAAACTTGTTATGGTAGGTGGCGTACAAGGACAGGAGCTTTCAACTGGAGGTAGTGATGGAGCTCTATGGAGTGCCTGCTGCGCCTGATCCCCAGGCTAGCGGGCCGGAAAAGATGGAGGATGTCCTAGACCTCGGCGCATGGTTCCAGAAAGGTTGGAATGGCGCGGCGGCAATCGGGGAGAAGGGGACTGATCTCATCGGGGGGATGTTCGATCGTCTGCTCGAGGCAGACGCACTTGGTTACGACAACGACGGAGACCAACCGGAAAACTGAATTCGTCAGACTCGTAAAAAAAAGAAACGCCGCCCATTCGGGCGGCGTTTCTTTTTTCGGCCGTCTCGAAGCTGCTAACTACAACAGCTTGACACGAAGAGCACGAAGAAAAACCACGAAGAGAACGATGAGATCTTGAACATTCGCAAGAGGCGTCAGGCTCTGTTTTTTTTTTGGAATAGAGGAATAGCGGCGCAGTGAAACGTTGTTCCGTCGCCAAACCCTAAATCATTTGCGTGGCTAGTCGCCGAACAACTCAAGAATTATTCACGATCTCTTCGCGTCCCTCGTGTTTTTCTTCGTGCTCTTCGTGTCAAGCCGTTGCAGTTTTCGTTCCGAGAGACTCCTATCGAATCTCCAGTTGCTCGAGCAGCACTCGCACAACAGTCCACAAGTCGCCGCCTGATGCGAAGACAATCTTCCGGTGATCGGGCGAAAAGCTCGGCTCGGACAATGATGGACGCGGCGCCGGATCGTCGATCGCCGTTTGGACGGGGTGTATGAACACCGCCGTCGTGAGGGCGACCAGGATGCGCAATGTGGGTAGAGACACCGTTTCGTAGAATGGGGTAGCGGAGAAGAGCCAGAAACGTTACGGTCTCAACGTCATTCCGCCAGCGACTCTAAACATCTCTTGACATGTATTTGCGAGAGCAAGCATTTCCCCAATTGCAAAGGTTGGCATTGGGACTTGCCATGGTTGTCTTTGTTGCGTCGACCACGGGCGATACGGCTGCCGCGCAGGGATGGATTGGCGGCGTAATCCATTTCGACACAGTCGCCGCGCCCTCATTGAAGGGAAACCTGCTCGGCGATTCCGACCGGCGCGCGGTGTCGATCTATGTCCCGCCGGGATATGCGAAAAATCCACGCAAGCGATATCCGGTGGTCTACCTCCTTCACGGATTTGCAGCGGATCATCGCGCGTTCATCGGCGGCGTTTACACGGGCATGAACATGCGCGTGTCGATGGACAGCCTCATCCTGGCTGGCCTGATCAAGCCGATGATAGTCGTCACCCCGAATGCCCGCAATGCGTTCGATGGAAGCTTTTACGTAAATTCACTCACGACGGGCAACTGGGAAAATTTCGTTGTCAAGGATCTGACTTCGTACCTGGATGCTCACTATCGGACGATCGGGAACCGGAGCGGTCGTGGTCTGGCGGGACATTCAATGGGCGGGTTTGGCGCGCTCCGTGTGGGCATGCGGCACGCCGAAACGTTTTCCGCCGTTTACGCGCTAAGTCCGTGCTGTCTCGGCCAGGACCATCGAACTGGCAAGACCTTCGCGGCGAGCTGGAAGAAGATTCTGGGTCTCACCCAATTCTCGCAGATCAAAGAGGCTGGATTCTACGGCGACATCGATCTGGCGCTTTCAGGGGTGTACGCGCCCAATCCGCGGAACAGCCCATTCTTCGTTGACCTTCCGTTCAGTCTGGAAGGGGATTCGCTGGTGAGTGTCGATGCCGTGGCGAGCCGCTGGCATCCAACTCCGATCGAAATGATTCCAACGTATGCGAAGAACCTCAAGCGGATGTCTATCGCTTTCGATGGCGGGGCCGAAGACGGGCTTGCAGATATTCCGCTGAATGTCATGAAGCTCGATAGCCTTTTGACGGCACTTGGAGTTGCGCATAAGTCGGATGTCTATCACGGCGACCACATGCGGGGAATCCGAGGAAGACTGGAAAGCCAGACACTGCCGTTCTTTTCGCGGGTTCTCCACTAGACAGCATGGGCCAGTTCGCATTCGCTATAGACTCCGGGCGCTGCTACTCGCCCGAAGCCTTCCGGCGCTTCTGACGAACGGCTCCGCCCTCCTTCTTCGCTCGCTTACCACGAAGAATCGGAACTACATCGCTCTCAGCCGCTACCGCGGGCAGCGGCTCGCCAGCAGGAACTGACCGAGGCTGCTTGTACGAGAACCGCTTTCCTTCGTAGTTCCGGAAGATCACTTCGTCTTCTGTGATCTCCTCGACGTACTCCGGAAGCAGCGGCACCTTGCCACCGCCACCGGGGGAGTCGATCACGAACTGCGGTACTGCAAGCCCTGATGTCCACCCGCGAAGCGCCTGAATGATCTCCAGTCCTTTCTGCACGGTCGTGCGGAAGTGTTCGCCGCCAGCGACCTGATCGGCCATGAAGATGTAATACGGCCGCACGCGCGCCTTCAGGAGCTCGTGCATGAGCTTCATCATCACCCTCGGGTCGTCGTTCACGCCCTTGAGAAGCACCGTCTGACAGCCAAGTGATACTCCGGCTCTGGAAAGGCGGTCGAGCGCGGCGACCGCGGCGGGCGTCAGCTCATCGGGGTGGTTAAAGTGCACGTTCATGAAGATCGGATGATACTTCTGGACCATCTCACAAAATTCCGGAGTGATGCGCTCCGGCAGGTGTGATGTAATGCGGCTTCCCAGTCGAATGATCTCGATGTGGGGAATCGACCGAAGCTGCTGGAAGATGTACTCGAGCCTTCTGTCGCTCAGCATCATGGGATCGCCGCCACTCATGATGACGTCGCGGATCTCCGTGTGCTCGCGCAGATAAGCGAAAGCCGAGTCGTACTGATTGAGAGGAATCTTCTCGGGGTCGCCGACTTTGCGGCGTCGCGTACAGAAGCGGCAATAACTCGCGCAGACCGGACTCACCAGGAAGAGAGCGCGGTCCGGATAGCGGTGCGTGATGTTCGGAACGGGTGAGTCACCGTCCTCGTCGAGCGAATCGATAACGCCATCCACCACCTCGAGTTCCTCGACTGTCGGGATATACTGCTGCCACATCGGGTCGCCGACTTCCTTGATGGAATTCAGCGAATGAGGGGTGATGCGCATCTGAAAATTGTCGAACGCCGGTCTCAGCGCCTCGACGTCGATCGCGTCTCCAAACTTCTCGTGCAGCTTTTCGAGAGTG
>JBDSBT010000006.1:0-5091 GCA_039921425.1 Gemmatimonadaceae bacterium
GAGCCTTGGTCGAGATTGCGTCGATTCGCTTGAGATCTCTTGCCAGGGGTTTAGCGCCGGCTGCTTCGATGCCAGCCGAGTCCATGCAGCTTGCGTAGAACGTTCCGAGCTTTCGAGTGTTCGGGTCTTTCGTAGTTGGCGCTGCCTTGGCCGCTGCTTCCAGGACATCCTTAAGAACGAGATTGTTCCGTTCAGTGAGCTCGTTGAACGGTCCCCATGCGGAGAAGGCCGCAGGCACGGGGTTGCTGGCGAGCCAGCCTCCACCGGCATACTGATAAAAGTCAGTGCATGCCTTTACGGTCGGGTCCAGGTCTGCGACCCGCAGCGGTGGACCGACCTTTATCGACGCCTGAGCGCCGGCGGCAGATGCTGCGATGAAGGCGGAGACCGCCAGCGGCAGCCACGTTCTCGATTTGTTCATTCGGAGTGTCACCCAGGGTAGTGGACGTCCCACGGTCCCGGCTGTGTCAGCCGGTTCATCGATACCTTATAAAGTACCTACCCGCGAGCGGGGGCAAGAACGCGAATGTTCGGGGTTTGCAAGCGCGAGACACGGATCTCTCGGGCGCATGGCAACTCGGGGTCGAGAAGCGAGAGCGCACCCAAGTGTCCTGGACGCAAAAAAGGACGCCGCGGGGGTGCCCTTTCAAGCAATCAATCGCGGACTTAGCTCGCTCTGAGCTGCTGCGCCGGCTTCTCGTAAAGCGTAGGCACTTCCCAGATGTTACCGAGGACTTTCTTGAAACAGCGCTTGGGAACGATGTCTACGCCGACCGACATCAGTTTCTCGTAGCGAGCGAGCTTTTCCGGATAGCGGGAGACCGACGTCCCCTCGTAGTCGAGCGACAGGAAGAAGCGGTCACTCAAGCTGAGGGCGAAAAGCTCGCCGATGTCCCGTGAGCGGGCGAGGCGCTCAACGCCGAGAACGACTTCGGTCCCCAGTCCGTTGCCGTGCTCGTTTTTGGAAACAGCGACGGAGGAAACTTCGGCGAGCGACGGGGAATATTCCTCGAGGGCAGCGCAGGCAACGACGCGAGATCCATGGGCTGCGACGACATAATTGTCGAGTCCCATGGTGATCTGTTCCATGGTACGCGGAAGCATGAGCCCCTCCGCGACGTAGCAGGAAACGAGCTCCCAGATCTGCTCGACGTCCGCGCGTGCTGCCGCGCGGACGACCGGATTTGCGGCCGGTGCGGGCGAGGAGAACGGGAGGGTCATTGCCGAGTGATTATGCACAAAGAATGTATAAATAATCACACCCGGCTGCGCAATACCCTTTTGCCCTCACTTCGCAAACATTCGTCTCCTGATCATTTTTCCTTGCATGAAAATGAATTTTTCCGCGATCACGGCGGCCATGGTCTTCTCCGTGGCAGCGACCGCATGCGCACCATCCGCAACCATTCCGGTCAGCCCCGCTCGAGGCCCGAGTGCGTGGCCTGAGCGCGCCGTGCGGCGCGACATCCCGCTCGGTCCGCAGATCCGCAAGGCCTATATGAAAGGCACGCGCGACTCGAGCGGTGCACCCGGCGCGCGGTACTTCCAGCAAAGCGTTGACTACAAGATCGCCGCGACACTCGATCCGGCGACGAATCAGGTTCGCGGGTCGGAGACGATCACGCTGCACAACACAACGCCCGATACGCTGAGCTCGATCGTCGTTCGCCTTTATCAGAACTATTTCAAGGCAATGGCGGCTCGCACCGATTACGTGACAGACATCACCGATGGAATCACAATCGAGCGCATGTCGGTAAACGGATCTGTGATTTCTCTCAAGGATCCGAAGGCATACGAGCTCCACGACCGCATCGTCACCCTGAAGCCCTCCGGGCCGATTCTGCCCGGTGGTACCGCAACGGTCGAAACGGCGTGGCACTTCACCGTTCCCAACGTCGATACAACGGCGCGTGGCGAGCGCATGGGCAGGTTCGGCAGCTACCTGTATCAAGTGGCCCAGTGGTATCCTCAGATCGCCATGTACGACGACATGCGCGGCTGGGACACCGACCAATACCTCGGCAACGGGGAATTCAACAACCAGTTCGGCAGCTTTGATGTTCGGATTACGGCGCCGGGCGGGTGGTTGCTTGGTGCGACGGGCGATCTACAGAATCCGGGCGAGGTCTATTCAAAAAGAACGCTCGATCGTTTGGCGACTTCGATGCAGGTCGACACCACAGTTCACGTGGTGACCGCAAGCGAGCGCGGCTCGAGCGCAACGGCGGCGGGGTCAACGCTCACGTGGCATTTCACAGCGCCGCATGTGAATGACTTCGCATTCGCGGTGTCGCGGGACTACGTGCTCGACGCGACCCGATCGAACATTCCCGGCAAGGGTTTCATCCCGGTTCACGCGCTCTATCTGGCGCAGCACACGCAGTACGCCACGAACAACACTGTATGGGGCGGCGCTCGTGCGCTCGAGGAGCACTCGCGATTCCTCTTTCCATACGAATTCTCGCAGGGAACGATTGCAGATGGTCCGGAAACGGGAATGGAGTACCCGATGATCATATTCAATAGCTCGCGCGTCAGCACAGCTATCCATGAATTTGGGCACCAATGGTTTCCGATGATGGTAGCGTCGAATGAAACGCGTTACGGATTCATGGACGAAGGGTTCAACGAATTCATCGATGCACCGGCTCTGGCTAACATCACCAGGACGCCGGTGAATTATCAAAACCGGTCCGCCGGCTATCGGAGAGTTGCAGGATCGGAGCTCGAAGCGCCGATGATGTGGCCAACTGATCACGCTGGTCCATATAGTGGCGTCGCGACTTACACGAAGGCCGAGGTGGCGCTGCATGCGCTCGGTGCGGTCGTCGGCGACTCGGCGGTGAGAAAAGCCTTCGCCAATTACGCCTTGCAGTGGAAATACAAGCATCCGTCTCCGTGGGATTTCTTCATGTCGATGAACAAGTCGCTGGGTAAAGACCTTGGCTGGTTCTGGTACGAGTGGTTCTTCACTACGAACACTTTCGATCAGGCGATCGAATCAGTCACGACTCAGGGGCCGAACGCGGTGATCACGGTTCGCGACAAGGCAGATATCGTGATGCCGATCATCGCAAGGGTGGAGTTCACCGATTCATCGACTGAAATTGTGAGTGCGCCCGCTGAGGCCTGGTTTGCAGGTTCGCGACATGCGTCGGTGACCTTGCCGCTTCGCGGAAGAACGATCAAGAGCGTCGCTCTCGACCCCGAAAATCGTTTCCAGGATCTCAATACCTCGAATAACACGTGGCCGGCGAAATAATCGCCGGCTTTAACGAGTCGCCGAGCGCCTATCGCTGAGCGTAGACGGTGGTGCGGCCGGCGCGGTCGAAGGTGAGGACGTTGTATCTCTCCTTCGTCGCGCTCTCCATGCCGGGTGAGCCCTGCGGCATACCGGGGACGGCGACTCCGGCGACCGCCGGCTTTTCCTTCAACATCTGCTTGATGACGTCCGCCGGGACGTGCCCCTCGACGACGTAACCGCCAACGATTGCAGTGTGACACGCCTGCAGTTCTTCCTTCACACCGTACTTCTGCTTGAGGAGCGACAGGTCGGGCATGTCCATGGTCTCGACCTTGAACCCATTCGCTTCGAGATGTTTCACCCATTCCTTGCAGCAACCGCAATTCGCGTCCTTGTAGACCTTGATCGGGATGAGCGCCTCGACCGTCGAGGTAAGCGTAACGGGCCCGGCGTTCGGGGTCGCAGAGGGAACCGGTGAAGCGTTCGGAGGCGCAATGGTGTCAGCCGGAGGCGCAGAGCCTTTCGAACAGCCCGAAGCCGCGATTACCGCTGCGGCCATCATTGCGGCACGTAGGTGTTTTCTGATGATCATTTCGTTCTCAGCCCTCTTCAGTAGGAGCGTCCGCCTTTAGCCAGGCGCGCCATCCGCCGGCCATCGACTTCACGTTCGTGTAACCCATTTTCTGCAGCGAATCCGCGGCGATTGCCGCCCGGTAGCCGCCACCACAATACAGTATCAACGGACTGTCCTTGTCGGGCGCGACGGTCTCGATGTCGCGCTCGATGATTCCCTTGCCAAGGTGTTCCGCACCCCTGGCATGACAAGTAGTCCACTCGTTGTCTTCCCTGACGTCGATCAGTCGCGTATCCGCCGCCATCGCGGTCATCGTGTCGTGCACACCAATCTCCCGGACTCTCGATTTTGCATCTTCAACGATAGCGAGAAACCCCGGCGTATGATCCCTGTGCTGCACTACTTCTTTCCGTCCATCTGGAGAATTGTTTTTGTAGATGGCTGACGCGTTTTTTGCAGTCGCGCCGCGACCTGCTCCGCCTTCTCCAGCACGCGCAGGACATTCTCGCCTGCAAGCTTCTTCATGTCCTCGTCCGACCAGCCGCGGTGTGCGAGCTCGGCAAATAGTGCCGGGTACTTCGAAACATCCTCGAGCCCCTGTACCACGTCGGTGATTCCGTCGAAGTCTCCACCAAGTCCGATATGATCGATCCCCGCGACTTGTTTCGCGTGCTCGATGTGGGCGATCACCTGGGACATTGTCACTTTTGGAAGTGGATGAGCCGCGTTGTAAGCGTCGATCTCCTTACGACTCGCCACTGTGTCGGCTCCGAGGCGCTTGCGGATACCTAGCTCTGCCGCTGCCTGAACTTTGCTGTTCTCGTACGATTCCGGGGAGGAGAAGCTGGTGACGAAAGTGATCATTGCGACTCCACCGTTGGCAGGAAGTCGCTTTAGGATGGAATCCGGGATGTTGCGAGGCACATCGACGAGAGCCCGCGAATTGGAATGCGAAAAGATCACGGGCGCTTCGGCCACGTCGAGGGCGTCACTCATCACGGCTGGCGACACGTGAGAAAGATCGACCAGCATGCCCAGCCGGTTCATCTCGCGCACGACTTCCTTGCCGAACGGGGTGAGACCGTCATGCCTAGCGGAATCGAGTGCAGCATCCGCCCAATCGAGCGTGACGTTGTGGGTCAACGTCATGTACCGCGCGCCAAGCGCGTAGTACGACCTCAATGCGCCAAGAGAGTTCTCTATTGCGTGGCCCCCTTCCATGCCGAGGAGCGATCCAATCTTGTGCTGCTTGAAAGCATTGCGGATGTCG
>JBDSBT010000007.1:0-9024 GCA_039921425.1 Gemmatimonadaceae bacterium
ACGAAGGCGGCCTGAATGCCGGGGAGCACCGCTTCCACCCGGCCCAGGTAAATGTCGCCGACCATGCGGCGGTTGTCTGGACGATCGACGAGAAGCTCTACGAGCTTTCCGTCCTCCAGTATCGCCACGCGCGTTTCACGCGCGCCGGCGTTGATGAGGAGTTCTCTTTTCATCGTGATCCGCCTGTGTTCCCTCACGGCGACTCGGCGCGGGGGCGTTGCTGGCGGATAATCCCTTAGTGTGGGTGCGCTCTGGAGCGACACCTGTTGTTCAAAGAATCAGTTTATCGAGCGCCCGGCCAGACATGCTGGCGAACAGCGCGAGTCGCGCGCGGTTCACATGCTGGCCAAGCCATATTCGTAGCGAGAATGTATAGACCTCGACGCTGTTCCTGCAATAGCGACAACGACTTAGAGCAACTTGACTAACCTCACTACGAGCCATCCAATTACAAGCAGGTATGTGATTCCGGCCTTCCACTCGCCATGCCGCATGTACAGGTCGAAGCTGAAGCCGCCCGCGTCAGGCTCGTCATCCTTCCAAGGGGTAACCCTGGGAATAAACGCCGGCACACTCGCCGAGTACCTGTCGTATGCAGCAGGGAAACGCTCCCTGATGTTGACCCGCTCGCGCTCCATCGTCGGCGCGTATACCAAAAGCCAGAAGGCGACGACGATCAGCAGAAGCGACCAGTGAGCGGCTACCGCGAATCCGGCGCCGATCAGGAAGCTTCCGAAGTAGAGCGGATTCCGGGTGTGCGCGTATGGCCCCGTCACCGCCAGCTTCTTGTTTTTCACGATGTGGCCCGAGGCCCACGCGCGAATCATCACGCCAACGAACGCGATCGCGGCCCCGACTGGAAGCGTTACTGCGCTGGGCCGAGCCCAGATGAGGTAGGCGATTCCAACGACGAAGCCCAGGGGTAGCCGAAGGTTCTTGGCCGTCTCGGAATAGGTCAATCCAGCAGACCGCGGAGGAGATGCCGGGCGATGACGATTCGCTGAATCTCGGACGTCCCTTCTCCGATTTCGCAAATTTTCGCGTCGCGCATCATTCGCTCCACCGGATAGTCCTTTGTATAGCCGTAGCCGCCGTGGATCTGGATTGCCTTCAGCGTGGAGCGCATGGCCAGCTCTGAGCAGAACAGCTTGGCGATCGCAGCCTCCTTTCCATATGGCTTCTTGTTCTGCGACAGCCACGCCGCGTGAAACATGAGATGCTTCCCGGCTTCTATTTCGGTTGCCATGTCCGACAGCTGGAACTGGATTCCCTGAAAATTGGCAATCGCACGGCCAAACTGCTTACGCTCACTAGCGTACTTGAGCGCCTGCTCAAAGGCGCCTTCAGCGATTCCCAAAGACAACGCCGCGATGCCGATACGGCCCGCGTCGAGCGTCTGCATGAAGTTGATGAAGCCCATGCCTTCTTCGCCGAGCAGATTTTCTTCGGGAACTTCAACGTCCTCGAAGATCAGCTCGCGTGTATCGGACGCCCGCCATCCGAGCTTGTCTTCCTTCTTTCCGGCGCGAAATCCTGTCATGCGCGGAAGCGACGGATCGTCGCCAATCGTCGCGAATCCCCGCTCCGAGAGGTCCGCCTCCTTCGTCATGATAAACGACGAAATACCCTTGGTGCCGAGCTTCGGATCGGTGACGGCGGTAACAACGAAAATCTCTCCGACGCCTCCGTGCGTGATGAAGATCTTCGTACCGTTGACGATATAGCAGCCGTCTTTCTTCACCGCCGTCGTCTTCGTCCCAGCCGCATCGCTGCCCGCACTCGGCTCAGTGAGGCCGAATCCGCCCAGCACCCGGCCGGTAGCGAGGAGTGGAACGAAGCGTTGCTTCTGCTCCGCAGTCCCGAAGTTCACAATCGGCGACGTCCCAAGTGTTGTGTGAGCAGATATCGTGATTCCGTGTGACGCATCTACTTTGGCCATCTCGTAGATCGCGATCATGTAGCTCAGAAGATCGAGCCCCGCTCCGCCAAGATCCTCCGACCATGGAATGCCGAGGAGCCCGAGCTCGCCCATCTTCTGAATGTTCTCCCACGGAAATTCCTGGGAGGCGTCAAATCGTGCGGCCACGGGCGCGACTTCATCGCGCGCGAACTCTCGAACCATGTCGCGAACAGCGATGTGCTGTTCACTGAAGTAAAGCGAATCATCCATTGGCTAAGCGGCTTCGGTGTCTTTGGAGTTGCGAATGACGGCGAGAAACTTGTCGCCGTATTTGGCCAGCTTCATTTCGCCGACTCCCTTCACGTTGGAAAGCGATTCGAGCGAAGCGGGCCGACGCACTGCCATGTCAGTCAGCGTGCGATCGGAGAATACAATATACGCTGGAACCTTTTCCTCGCGGGCCAATTGGATCCGCTTGTCGCGGAGCGCCGCGAGGAGCCGCTCCTCTGACGCATCGAGCTCGACCTCGACCTCAGCCGTTACCGGAACGGCGCGACCGCGCGACGACACCGACCGGCCGAACCGGCCTTTCGTTGTCTTCGATTTCTTGTGCGACGGTGCCGCAACGACCTCGTGCACGGTGCCAAGGCAGTTGTCGCACCCTGAGCATTTGACTGTGGCGGCCGGGTCCCCGAAGTAGCGGAGGACGAAACCGCGACGGCAGGTCTTCGTATAGGCGTATTTCTGAACGGCCTCGAGTTTCGAGAACTCGGCGCTTCGACGTTTATCGATATTGGCCCAATCGACTCTGAACACCGCCAGCGGCGCGCGGGAATTCGCAAGCCGAAGCCCCGAGTCCGCACGTTCCCAAATCAGGATCTGGCGTGATTGAAGCGCGTCGAGCAGGCTTGTCGCCCCAGCGCGGGGGCCGAGTCCGGGTGGGAGCGCGTCGAGGTCGAGACCATAGCCTGTTTCGAGCTTCTTGCCGCCCAGCTTCCAGAGGGCGCGCAGAAGCCCGAGCTCTGGATTCGATGAACCGGTTATTTCATCCTTGATCCGCTCAGGCGACGCAAGAAGTCTGACGAAAACTGACGAAGGCGATCCGGAAACGCCGGCGATGGCACCGGCCTGTGACAGAATGCGAAGGGCGCTCTCGATTTCCCGGGTGCTCGTCTTGCCGCCGACTAATGGCAGCACTTCATCGGGTGTCGAAGGGAGACTCTTTCCGGCGACAGCGTGCCGAGCGAGGGCGGAGTAAACCAGCTCAACGATCTTTCTATCAGGATAAGACCCACGAATAAAGAATTCGTGGGTGAAGCGATCCGGAAAGGAATGAAGAAGGAAAACCTCTGAATGCTTTCCATCGCGCCCGGCTCGGCCCGCCTCCTGGTAGTACGCCTCCAGCGTTCCAGGCATAGAGTGATGAATCACAACACGCACATTGGGTTTGTCGATTCCCATTCCGAACGCGTTCGTGGCAACGATCGCACTGATCCTCTCATTCATGAACGCTTCCTGAACATCTCGGCGGTGCGCGTCGTCGAGCCCCGCGTGATAACCGGCTGCTGCAATTCCCTGCTGCTCCAGCATGAAGCTGATGCGGTCCACTGATTTTCGCGTCGACGCGTAGATCACTGCGAGACCTTCGTGCCGCTTCAGCGTGCTGACGAGGAGCGAGTCCTTGTCGTCATCGTTGCGTGCAGGCAGGACGTTGTATGCGAGGTTGGTTCTATCAAACCCCGTGATGATCGTTCGCGGTTTCTCGAGCTTGAGCTGCTTGCAGATGTCATCCCGGACCTCCGGAGTAGCCGTTGCCGTCAGAGCCACCGTGGGCGGCTCGCCGAGCTTCTTTCGCGCCTCGGCCACACGCAAATAGCTTGGCCTGAAATCGTGGCCCCATTGGCTGATGCAGTGGGCTTCATCGATTGCAAGCAGACTCACGCCCATTTCCGCCAGGCGATTCGTCACGTTGCCAAAATCGAATCGTTCCGGCGCCAGATAGAGAAGTTTGATCTCGCCTCGCGCCGCTCTCGCGAGGCGATCGGAAACCTGCGCCGAAGTCAAAGTGCTGTTGATGAACGCTGCCGGAAGATTGCGCGCTTCGAGGGCGTCAACTTGATCTTTCATCAGGGAGATCAGCGGCGACACGACAACCGTCAGACCAGGCAGAACAAGCGCCGGAATCTGGTAGCAAACGGACTTGCCGCCGCCGGTGGGTAGTACGACCAGCGTGTCGTTACCGACAAGGACGGACTCGATCGCCATCTCCTGTCCCGGCCTGAATTGATCGTATCCGAACGACGTTTTCAGCGCCGCTCGCGCCTGTTCCATCGTCGGACGCGTCATCGGATGCAATCTAAAACGTGCGAGCCATCTCCCGTGCAGCGCCGTATCGCTCGACTGCAATCGAAATACGTTCGATAACTTCAGATGCCTCGATCGTTGGCATTACGTCCCACCTGGGCGTCCTGTTCGATGGGTCGGGCGCCGAACCTTTCGGTGTGTAGTGATCGACCCATAGATCCGAGTACGCACGCCATGGCCCGACACGCCACGGATTGGTGTGCCCGTAAATACCGACAACCGGCACGCCGAGCGCGCGAGCGACGTGGACCGGGCCGGTATCGGGAGCGATCACGAGACTGCTGCCACCAACGATCCAGGCGAGACGGCGAACGGAATCCCCCATTGCAATCTCGATTTTCGCCGACGCTTGCTCGACGATCTGATTCGCAATCGATCTCTCTCGAACTCCCGGACCACCGGCGATCACGACCCGAAAGCCAAAGTCATGAGCGAGCGCGTCTGCGACCCTTGCCCATCTCTCCGCGACCCAATCCTTTTTTATTGACGCGCTGGCGGGGATGATGGTGGCGACAGGGCAGTTTTCGAACGGTTTGAAGAATTCCGCCTGATCTCTGACCTCGTCATCGGTAAACCGAATGCGCCACTCATGATCGACTTTCGGAAAACCGAGATATTCCGTGAAGTCCATGAACATGTCGGCGGTATGTGCCCAGTTTCGCGGCGGAAGGTGTTCGTTCGACGCGAGATAAACACCCTCGAACGATCTTTCCTTGCCGAACCCGATTCGTCGCTGAGAGCGACGAAGAATGGTGGGCCACACACTCTTCGTGTAGACATTCAGATTGAGCGTAAGGTCGCACCGGGGTCCGGCCGCCAGGTCACTCTGAAGCCTCCTGACTCCACTAATTCCATCACGGGTCCGAAAGACGACAATCCGGTCGATCGAGGCATGTCCGGCTAGAATTCCGGAAGGCATCGGCTCCACAACCCATGTGATGTGAGATTCCGGAGCAGCATTCTTGATCGCGTTGACCATCGGCAGTCCGTGAACGACATCGCCGAGTCCCGAGAGCAGGACGATGCGGATATTGAGTGGTGCTGTACCCGCGTTGCGCAGCGTCAAAGCCCGCGAAGGAATTCGCGATAGCGATCGGCTATGCGGCGGATGTGGAAGGGTTTCGCCGCTTCATAGCATGCGTCGCTCATACGGGATCGCAGCGCGGGATCTTCGCCCAGCCAACGGATCATCTGCACAAAGTCCTCGGGCTTGTGCGCGAACATCACGGTTTCGCCGTGGCGACCGTATTCCAGGTATCCGCTTTCCGGAGTCAGTACTGACGGAATGCCAAAGCTCATGTAGTTCGTGAGCTTGTTCGCACAATTGAACCGCAGTTTGTCCTGATCCATACGGTACGTGAACCCGATGTCCGTCGCCATATAGTTATCGATGAGCTTCTGGAAGCCTCCGGCACCCTTACGCGAGACATTGCTGATCACCTTGTAGCCGGTCTTCTTCGCGAGCCTGTTGTTCGCGGCCCAATGATCCGGAGTTGAAATGAAGCCGATGACTGGCGGACCATTCCGCTTCGGGATTCTAAGGTCTTCGAAGTTACAGTGATGATGCGGAATCTCGACTGCTGGAGTCTTGTATGTGAGCTGTAGATGAACGGTCTGCGTCAGGTTTGCACCGATGAACGAGTCGAGATAGGGTGCGGCGCGGCGGCTCGTCCAGCTCCAGTAATTGTCGAGCACATCGAAAACCTGTTTGACCCCCATGCTCCTGATGCGCTTCATGGTGACGGTACCCGGAATGCGCTTTACGTAAACGATGACCTGATAACGCGCTGCGAAGCTTGACGTCAGCTCGGGCAGCGAGATTGAATCACAGCCCAGCTCGGTGGCGATCTGCTTACCCCTGATCTCGGCTGTATCGATACCAGAATGCTTATAAACGAAGAGTGTCCTGGGAATCTTGTCTATCATGGTGTCAAAACCACTTCCCATTTGTCGAGCATTGTGTCCAGGGAAAATTTTGTCGTCGCCCGGGCGCGCGCGGCCGTGCCAATCTGCTTCAGGTCCTGGGGTGCGTCGAGTAGATCCAAGAGGGCCGCTGTGATGGATGCCTCGTCGAAGCCTGTAACGATACCGGCTGGGCCTTCGGTGCCATCGACACCAAGTGCGTCCAATGCGCCGCTGACGGGAGTACTGACAACGGGTAGTCCAAAGGCCATCGCCTCCAGCATCGCGTTTGACAGACCTTCCTTGTCGGATGTCAGGACAAATGCGTCGAGCGCGTCAAGAATGTCGCCCTTGTTTTCTCGATGTCCGAGAAAATGAACACGCTCTGGATTTGCAACAGATAGTGTTTGCCTGATGAGCGCCGATCGCTCCGGTCCGTCGCCGGCTACGATGCAATGCACATTGGCGGGCAGTGAGGAGACGACGCGGAGCAGTCTATCCAAACGTTTCTGTTTCGCGAGCCGAGCTACGGTCCCAACCACCCGTGCGTCGACCGGAATGCCGAGCTGCTCGCGAAGCGCGCCCGTGGGAGACTGTCGCTCTGGCGCCCCGACTCCGTTGTGAATCACGCGGACCCGGGTTGGGCCAAAACCGTCGAGGCTAGTGAAAGCCGGCGCCATCGTCTCGGCGTTGACGACGACATTGTCAGTCCAGTGGCGAAGTGCGTACCGGTACTTGACGCTCCTCGGCGTATCGGTTTCCAGCCCGACGCGAGCCACGATTTTTCTCGCACCCGCGCGTTTTGCGGCTCTCGAGGCAAAGAACAATTTCTTCCAGGTGCTGATGATCACGGCGTCCGGCCTTTCAGCCGACAGTGTATCCGAAAATATTTTCGCATAGATAAGAGAAACATCTCCTCCGATAATTGCGATTTTCGCCGGAATTCCGGCCGTTACAGCATGGGCGGCCACCGAAGCATCGTTGCAGAGAAGCAAGACATCGTGGCCGCGCGACTGAAGACCTGACAGAAGCAGGATCGTCGCTCGCTCCGCGCCCCCAACGATCCGCGCGCCGTTGTGCGCGACGATCCGCATCAGACTACTGGCTGCTGCCGGAACCACTCCACGAAGCGCCGTATGCCTTCCTTCATCGGCGTCTGCGGATTGTATCCCAGGAGCGCACGAGCCTTGTCAACGCCAGCGAAAGTGCGCTGAACGTCGCCCGGTTGCGACGGAAGCCTATTCATCCTGACCGGAACTCCGAGCTCTGCTGAAAGCATCTCCACAAGGAGTGCCAGCGATGTCGTTGTATTTTCGCCGAGATTTACGATTTCGAACGCGCCTGGCGCGGCAGCGGAGGCCCATGACAAGGCGGCCCCGATTCCATCGACGATGTCGTCCACATAGGTGTAGTCGCGCTCCGTTGAACCATCTCCAAAAAACGGAATCGGTTTACCGGCCGACATGAGGCGCGCGAACTTGTGAATTGCCAGGTCGGGCCGCTGTCTCGGCCCGTAAACGGTAAAAAGTCGCAGGCAGACGACGCTCAAACCGTAAAGGTGAGCATAGGTGTGACAGAGAAGCTCGCCGGCCCGTTTGGTTGCAGCATACGGGGAGATCGGACTGGCGGCAGCAACGTCCTCGGAAAATGGAACAGGCGTCGCGTCGCCATAGACGCTTGAGCTCGAACCCATGATGAACGGGCGGATTAAGCGGCGCCGCGCGATTTCGAGAAGAGACACCGTTCCTTCGACGTTCGTGCGGACGTAGTCGTCGGGCCGCGTCAGCGACTTGCGCACGCCGGCGCGCGCGGCAAGGTGAATGATTGCGTCGATCTTCTCTTCGCCGATTGCCTGCTCCACTGCCTCCCGGTCGCAGATATCGGCGATGACGAGCCGCACGCAGCCGGACGCAAGAACGGTTTCGAGATTGCGATGCTTTATCGCCGGATCGTAGAACGGATCGAACGAGTCGACGATGACAATCGATTGACCCGTGTTCAGCAATCGTTCGCAAACGTGGCTTCCGATGAATCCGGCCCCGCCCGTGACGAGAACGCTCACGTCAGACTGCGCGTGCGAAATGTCCGCGGGTGAATTCCTTCCCGACGACCTCGCGTGGCGACCACGCCGGCACCGGGCCGTCGTTCGCCAACGATTCCAGCAACGACCGATAGCCAGAAGTAACCCGCGCTACGTCGTCGGTTCGCGTATTGAACAACAAACGATATCCGCGAATGCCGCCTCGCCACAGGCGCGGAATGAATTCCGATGCTTCGATAGGCCTCGAATGCAGCAAGCGATTTCGGCACGCGCTGTCGGTCGCTACCGCAAATGCGTAACCCGCAGGATCCAGGATCTCGACATCGCTATGATCCCGCACGCAAAGATCCCGGCAGGTCGTCGGCTCGCGATTGAATGCTGCCGACAGGACACAGTGTTCGATGATCATGCCCTCCGGACGTCCGTACACGACAGCGCCAAATCCCTTTCCGTTCCACGGCTTCGAGACAGAAAGCATTTCTTCGGTGGTCAACTCGACAGACAAAACGATCCGCGACGCGCCGATTGAAAAAATTTCCGCGGCCGCATGCTGGTTGAAGCAGTTCACCGCGTAATCAGCCGTGACCTCTCTGCCGTCATGCGACAACTCGGCAACAAGGCCGAGATGCCCGGTAGACAGCGGTAGTCCCAGATCGAGCCACTTGTTGAGAGTCTTTCGTTCGGCTGGGCGCACGATGCTCGGCAAACGTACGCTCAGACGTACGCCTGAATCGGCCAGCTCGCTCGCCAGAGTGCGGACCCGCGTGACGGGAGGCATTGGGTGGCGCACGAACGGATCGAGAGATATCTCGGTCGC
>JBDSBT010000008.1:0-6836 GCA_039921425.1 Gemmatimonadaceae bacterium
GCGCTCAAAGAGCGCCTTGTCGGATTCAAATCGAGCGAAGCCACGGCGAGCGGAGGAGCAAATCAGGGACCGATAATTGGAGACCCAATCGGTGCCGATGGCCTCAAGGGCGATCTCGCTTACGAAATGATTCCTTATACGCCCGAAGAGCTGATCGCGATCGCGCAGCGAGAGTACGCGTTCAGCTTGAGCGAAGCAAAGAAGGCGGCGGGCGAGATGGGTTTTGGTGACAACTGGAAAGCCGCGATGGAAAAGGTGAAGGAAACCTACGTCGAGCCCGGCAAGCAGCCCAATCTTATCCGGGACCTCGCGCGTCAGGCAGAGTCATTCTTCGCGCAGCACGACTGGGTGACGATTCCCGAGCTCGCGAAAGAAGACTGGAACATGGAGATGATGAGTCCGGCGCGTCAGCGCGTTGCGCCCTTCTTCCTTGGCGGCGAGGAAATACTCGTCTCGTATCCGACCGACGAGATGACGGAAGAAGACAAGATGATGAGCCTTCGTGGCAACAATCCGCATTTTTCTCACGCAACTGTGTTTCACGAGTTAAATCCGGGACACCATCTCCAGGGCTTCATGGCCGCGCGGTACAATACGCACCGCCAGCTGTTCGGCACTCCGTTCTGGCACGAGGGACAATCTTTGTACTGGGAGATGTTTCTCTGGGATCATGGATTCCAGGTCTCGCCAGAGGACCGAATGGGGGCGCTTTTCTGGCGGATGCACAGGAGCGCAAGAATCATCTTCTCGATGAAATTCCATCTCGGTCAAATGACGCCCGATCAGGCAGTGCAGTTTCTCGTCGATACGGTGGACTTCGAGCGAGCGAACGCAGAAGGCGAAGTGAGACGGTCGTTCAGCGGAGATTATTCGCCGTTGTATCAGATCGGATATATGATCGGAGGTCTCGAGTTGCGCGCGTTGCATAAGGAGCTCGTCGATTCGGGAAAGATGACCGATCGCGCGTTCCACGACGCGGTGCTTCAGGGAGGTCCGATGCCGATTGCGATGGTGAGGGCGCGCCTCGCCAATCGGCCACTGACTCGTGACGGACCCTTACCGTGGAAATTCTCTGAAGAGTTGCCACCCCCGGTGCCTGCACCCTTGAAAGGAGTAAAGCGATGACGGCTGGTAGATGCTCCCTATACATTGGAGCGAACTGGGCACGCGACGATGTGCCTGATCAGAAGTCGGATACACATGTAAGAACGCGATACGGCCGACCGGCCATGATCATGAGCATCGCTCCTGGTCTCGACAAAGCAATGGGCTGGCTACAGGGGTCACAATGACAAACGTTGCTAGAATTGCGGTTCTGCTAGTCGCGCTGCTCCATGTTTACTTCCTGATCATGGAGATGTTTCTCTGGACGAAGCCCGCTGGCATGAAAGCGTTCGGACTGACGCCGGAACAGGCACAGTCAACAAAGGTTCTTGCGATGAATCAGGGGTTGTACAACGGATTTCTCGCGGCCGGGTTGATGTGGGGAATCAACGGGGGCGGTTTTCACGTCCTGCTGTTCTTTCTAAGTTGCGTGATTGTCGCTGGAATTTTCGGCGGATTAACAGCGAATCGAAAAATTCTACTCGTGCAGGCACTACCCGGACTGATAGCTCTAATCCTTCTGCACTTCCCCCCGCATTGAAAGACTGTTCATCGAGCGAGCGCAACTGTTCGGGTAGAGACCGAAGCCGGCGCGGATGACATCGCCGCCGTTCAGTCGTCAGCTCTCGTCACTGGCCTCGATCGTATGGAATATCTGTAAAAGCCGGCAGCCCGGCCGTCGTGATGATGTGCTGAAGGCCTTCGCGCTCATGGAATTCCGTTCCGTCGCGATTGATGAGAACAGTGTTCGGATACTCTGGGGCCAGTCGCGCGAATTCATCGTCGATGAGCCGAAACCTGCGAACCATATTCTCCACTCGCTCGTACGCGCGGTGGCGCTGTTTGATGTGCTTCTCGATCGTGTCCGTGCTCGATGTGAGGATGATCGTCTTGTCCGGCTTCCATCCGTCGCCGATTGAAAGCACCTCCTTCAGCGCGTTGTGATCTTCTTCCGGATACTCAACGATGTGCGCCTCGAGAGTGATCCTGGCGCCCTCGATGAAAATCACCTTGTCGTCCGTGTCATGCCGCGTGGCATCGCGGTAATTGGCGTCGTACAAGCGGCCGAAATATTCGGTCACGCCGACCGCGTTGCGTCCAGCCTCGATGTCGATGAGCACTTCGGGCTCCCACACGCCCTTTTCACCTTCACCGTAGGAGCCGTGATGGTAAAGGTCGCCCAGCTGCCGGAGTAGCGTGCTTTTCCCGACGCCTGGTCCTCCTACGATCGCTACGAGCATTTCATGGGATGGGCGTTTAAGATTCGCACCGAGAGTGCGACGACAGGTGAACAAATGCAACGACAGCTGGCCGAGATAGTCAAGGGATTCGAGTCGGCACAAACAAGACTCGAGCGGCTCGCGGACGCGATTCCCGATACAGCCTGGGAAGAACGTACGGAACCGGGAAAATGGTCCGTCGCAGAATGCGTGGCGCACCTGAACCTCACGAGTGAGGCGTACATCCCGCTAATTCAGGTTGCTCTGGGCAGAGCCCGAGCGATGAAGAAAGCAAACGCCCACCAATACAAACGCGACTTTCCCGGATTGTTTTTCTCCACCATGATCGGCCGTCTTCCGATGCTCGGAAAAATGAGGATTGGAAAAGTGAAAACGAGGCCCAATTTCGTTCCTGCCGGAGGTCATCCAAAGGCCAGCACATTGGCGACCTTCAAGAGCGCTCAGGACCAGCTCATCGCGCTCGTCCGGGACGGGGACGGACTTCTCCTCGACCATGTGAAGATCAAATCGCCTTTCGGCGAGAAGATCAGCTACAACTGCTTTTCAGCTTTCATCATTCTCGTTCGGCACGAGCAACGGCACCTCGATCAGGCGACCCTCGTCTGGGGTTCAGCTGCTGACCTGAAGTAAGCTCGAATCGGAAACGCGGAGGCGAGTATCTTCGTAGTGTAGGTCAAACCAGCCGAGGTGTAATGATGGCGCAGGGCTCAACAGGAAACGTGATTGCGGCAATCTGCAGCTTCTTCATTCCGGGGCTCGGTCAGCTCGTGCAGGGAAGACTGTTTGCGGCGATCATCCAGTTCGTTCTCGCAGCCGTACTCTGGTTCTTCCTGCTTGGCTGGCTCGTCCACCTGTGGTCCATCGTCGATGCCGCGAGGTACAAGCCGGAGTATTAGGTGAAGCAGGTTGTAGTAATCGGCGCCGGCGCGGCAGGATCGATGGCCGCCATCTTCGCGGCGGCGTCGGGGGCCGAAGTGGTGTTGGTCGAGCGTACGCGGGACGGGGGGAGGAAGATCCTCATCAGCGGCGGCGGGCGTTGCAACGTTCTGCCCATCGATCTCGATGAAACTCGCTTTGTAACCGACTCATCGCCAAACCTCCTTCGAAAGCTGCTCCGGTCGTGGCCGCTTCGCGAACAGGTCGCCTTCTTCGAGAACGATCTCGGAATTCCGCTTGTGGATGAAGCCGAGCTCGGCAAGCGCTTTCCGGCCTCACACAAGGCGCGCGATGTACGCGATGGATTACTATCGCATGCGAGGGGGAAAGGCGTCTTGATTCGCTATGACACGACCGTAGCGGATTTCGCGCCTGACGGCGCGGGATGGACCGTCGCACTCGAGGACGGCGCGCCCATTCAGGCAGACGCCGTCATCGTCGCTACGGGCGGACTATCGGTGCCGAATACGGGAAGCGATGGAACGGGGCTACGGGTTCTCGAAAAGCTCGGACACACCATGCACCCGACATACGCCGCACTGACTCCGTTGACATCGAATGAAGCGGCGTTCGCAGCGCTAACCGGAATCTCGTTTTCGCTGACGCTCACCGCGCGATCGGCTGCGAGAAGTGCGACGGCATCAGGTGGATTTCTTTTCACTCACCATGGCTACAGCGGGCCATCGGTGTTGAACATTTCTCACGTCGCGGTACGATCACGGCTCGACAACACCGCGCCGGCGAAGGTCTCCGTTCGTTGGACCACCCTTGGCGACAAGGAATGGGAAGACGCCTTCAAGCCAAAAGGTCAGCGAACGGTGATGGCTGCATTGCGATCAGCGCTGCCGGACCGCCTCGTCGCTGTGCTACTCGCCAAGACTGGAGTCGATCCGGAGCGAATACTTTCGGAGCTCAGGCGCGATGAGAGGCTCAAGCTCATCGAGATGCTCGTCCGGGGCGATCTGCCGTGGTCTGGCGACGAAGGCTACAAGAAAGCGGAGGTAACTGGCGGCGGCGTCGCGCTTACCGAAGTGAATCCGCGGACGATGGAAAGCAAGCGACATCCCGGACTCTTCATCTGCGGCGAAGTTCTCGACGCATTCGGGCCTATTGGCGGTTACAACTTTGCGTGGGCGTGGGCAACCGGACGCGCTGCTGGAGTCGGAGCGGCGTCTCCCTGAGCTCTTGATCCCCGGTTGAACGACTTACTCTGCTGCCCTACCCAACGCCTCGTTGATTCCCGGCCAACCATCGTGGCTGTATCGCGCGATGGTTCCGAGGTAGTGCTCAGCGTCGTCGCCGTGCTTCTCGCGAACGGCCGCAATCCCCTTGAGGACGCCGTCGGTGTCCGTGTAAGGAATCTCGAGATCGTCGGGCATCTTGCCGTTCTCGTGCTTCACTCCCGCTGCGTCGAGAAACGTGGTCTGAATGCCGGGCTCCAGATCTACGTATAGCATCTGGAGCAGGTCGAGCTCGTCATTTGATGTTTCCGCTTTCATGCGGACGATTTCCCTGGCGAGCTTGTCGATCGGCCACGTCTTCAGAGTGACCGCGCGAAATCCTCCGCCGCGCTGAACCAGCCGCTGGATGAACTGTTCCCGGCCTTCCTTGCTCGACTTCATCACGTGAGTGACGAGTGCGACTCGACGCTCTGCGGAAAGCAAGCGATACGGTGATAGCTTTGACATGCAGGGAAGTTAGCTCGTTTGTCTTTCAGCAAGAATCGGGATTATCATGGCCCTACTGGGCATGCAGGATGTCAGCATCGCCTTTGGCGGACCACCGCTCCTAGACCACGCGGGATTCAGCATCGAGCGCGGCGAGCGAATCTGCCTGATTGGCCGCAACGGAGCCGGCAAAAGCACAGTGATGAAGTTGCTCGACGGAACTATCGCTCCCGACACCGGAGAGATCGTCCGTCAGACCGGAATCACTGTCGCGCGGCTCGAGCAGGAGATTCCCGATGACGTCAAAGGCACCATCTTCGACGTTGTCTCGGCCGGCCTTGGCGAGGTTGGCCGCCTGCTCGCGAAATATCATGACGCGAGCCATCGGCTGGTAACCGATCACGGTCCAGAGGCGTTGCGCAATCTCGACCGCCTCCACCACGCCCTCGACAACGCAGGCGCGTGGCAGGTGAATTCCCGGGTCGAGACTGTGCTGCTTCATCTCGGGCTCGATGGTGACGTCGAGTTTGACAACGCTTCTGGCGGACGGAAGAGACAAACGCTCCTCGCCCGGGCGCTGATTTGTGAGCCTGACGTTCTGCTCCTGGACGAGCCGACAAATCACCTCGATGTGGACGCCATCGAATGGATGGAGACTTTTCTGGTCGAGCGCGGTGTGACGCTCGTGTTAGTAACTCACGATCGCGCCTTCCTTAGAAGCCTCGCGACCCGAATCGTGGATCTCGATCGCGGGCGGCTCGTCGATTGGGGCAACGAATACGACACTTATCTCGAGAGAAAGGACGCGGCGCTGGCGTCCGAGCAGCGAGAGTGGGAAGAGTTCGATAAGAAGCTGGCGAAAGAGGAGGTCTGGATACGCACCGGGATTCAAGCACGCCGCACACGAAATGAAGGCCGGGTTCGCGCGCTGGAATCCCTTCGTAGTGAAAGAGTGGCGCGCCGGGAACGAACGGGAGCCGTCAATCTCCGAACTCAGGAAGCGGAGCAATCGGGAAGGCTCGTCGCTGATGCGGTCGACGTGACATTCTCCCGCGGCGAGAAGAAGATTATCCGCGACCTGACGACGACAATCATGCGCGGCGATCGCATCGGCGTCATTGGTCCGAACGGGTCTGGCAAGACAACTCTACTGCGCCTGCTGCTCGGTGAGCTGCAACCCGACCGCGGCACTATTCGCATCGGGACCGGGCTCGAGATCGCGTACTTCGATCAGATGAGAGAGCAGCTCGACCCAGAGCGGTCGGTATTCGACAGCATCGGTGATGGCGCAGACTTCATAAGAATCAACGGGGCCGACAAGCACGTCATCGGATACCTCCAGGATTTCCTTTTTCCTCCGGACAGGGCGCGCGCTCCGGTCGCTGCGCTGTCTGGAGGTGAGAGAAATCGCCTTCTGCTCGCTCGACTGTTCACGAGGCCATTCAACCTCCTGGTTCTCGACGAGCCAACGAACGATCTCGACATCGAAACGCTGACTCTTCTCGAGGAGCTGCTAATCGATTACGTGGGAACTCTCCTCGTAGTGAGTCACGATAGAGAGTTTCTCGACAATGTCGTCACCAGCACGCTCGTGTTTGATGGCGCCGGTCGCGTCGGCGAGTACGCGGGAGGATATACTGACTGGCAACGGCAGCGCGCGGTGCAGGTGAGCGCGGCTCCGAAGAAAATAGATGCGCCAACGCCCGCTCCCAAAAACGCGGATGGGCCGAAGAAGAAGAGGCTCAGCTTCAAAGAGTTGACGGAGCTGGCCGCCCTCCCGGACAGGATCGATGCGATCGAAATGGAGAGAGAGAAGGTCTATACCAGTCTCGCTGATCCAGCATTTCTCAGGAATGGAGTCGCGACGGCAGATGCCAAGGCAAGGCTT
>JBDSBT010000009.1:0-19947 GCA_039921425.1 Gemmatimonadaceae bacterium
AATCATGAATTACGTTCTTGCGCAGTCCGTGCCCATAAACTCCCGGCAACCGAAGGATGATCGTCGGAAAACGGTCCACTACAAACGTCTCGAGATGCCGCCGGTTCCGCCCATATGCGTGCAGGTCCTCGAGCGTGACTTCGCTCAACTCGTCGACGTTTTCAGGATCGGCGAACACATCGACAGTGGAGATGAGCACAAAGCGTTCAGCTTTGACGGTTCTCAACACATCGCACAATGCATCGATGCCGGCCCGATCAATTTCCGGCTCGCGATTCGCTTTCCACTTCTCCGCCCGCGCTCCAGCGCAAACGACCGTTCGAAATCCCCGATTCCGCATCGTCTCGATGTTGCCGCTGTTGAAACACGAGTCAAAGTTTCTGGCGCGAAGCAACGTCCCGCCAATGAATCCGGTGTTCCCTATCAGCGCGTCCTCGCTCACGGATCGTACCGATGCCACGCGGCGCGCAGCAACGTTCGAAGAATCTCAAAATTTCCCCTCATGCCCCGGATCTTTGTTGGAGTTGGAGTGCCCGACGGGTAGGTCCGGGTAACCGGAAGCTCCGTCATCCTCAAACCCAGCTCCGAAGCCCGAATCGCCAGATAGTAGTGCAGCTCGTACGAGACGAAAACGTTGCGAAGCGGCTTCACCCGAGGGTCGGCGAGCAGACGCATACTGTAGGCCCTGAATCCATTCGTCGTGTCAGTGTGACGACGGCGTGCAGCGATGCTGATCAACGGCGCATGCAGAAGCGTCACACCGAGATGTCTCATCGGGGGAGTGTTAACGCCGCGTCCGCCAGTGATGTAGCGAGAGCCTTGAATGTGATCGAACCCGCTTTCCAGGGCGTGCACGAAATCGCGAATGGCGGCAGGATCGTCCTTCCCGTTTCCATCCATGACGATCACGCCGTCGTACTTCTCAGAGATGGCCCAGTGAAAAGCCATTCTCATCTGGGCACTCAGGCGTCCCGCGCCTCGTTTGGTGAGCAGGGCCCGGAGTCCGGCGATCGAGAGCTCTCCTTCGACGAGAGATCCATCCGTGCTGCCCCCGTCGGCAATCACGACGTCTACGAGTCCTGTGTAATCCTGGAGAGCCCGAATCTGCGCCCGAATTCGCTCTCCCTCATCGATCGCAAAAACGAAGAGACACCATCGGCTGAAACGAGGCTTGAAATCCGCGACGTCATAGTCGGGGGTGCCCTGGAGATTTTGAAGCCGCCTGGTTGCCCGCTCAGCGGCCATTCGGCGTTTCTGAGACTCTGCTCATCGAGCTGCCAGAGTCGGACACCACATTCCGCACCGTCGCTGGCGCAAGAACGGAGCTATTCCTCTCCGCCTCGAGAATGTACGGCGCGCGAGGGAGCGTCCTCAGGAATAACCGGCCAACGTACTCCGAAACGACTGTAAGGATGATGCTCATCACGAAGAACTGCAGCGCCGCCTGAAGCGAGAGCGTCACCCACCCCTCTGCGAGATGCGGCTTGATGAGGTAAACGAGCACCACGTACAGCGCGTAGATCACGTTCATCGCGGACGCAAACAGTCCGAGCCACGTCATGACTCGAAGCGGATGAGCGCTGTTTTCCGTGATCATCGCGACTGCCAGCCGCAATGATTCACCGAACGACCTCGGAGCTTCGCGTCGGCCGGCTACAAGCTCATATGGAAACGCAATGCGCTTGAATCCGAGATTCCATGTCAGCAACCGGAGGTAGGGATCAGGTGTCCTAAGCTTCGTCAACGCATTGACGACAGGCCGACTAAGACACCTGAACTGAGTGGTGTCAGCCGGAAGGTTCAGGCTTGCAACGCGGGACGCATACCAATAGAAAAGCTTTGTAAAGTAGCGATACCAGAATGGCTGGTCTTGACGCCCCAGACGAACTCCGTAGACAATGTCGTAGCCGGTGAGCGCTCGCTCCACGAGCTCGGGAACAAGGGCCGGCGGGTCCGACCGCGGCTGCATCACTATGACATAATCCCCGATTATCGATTCGAGACCTGCAAGTATCGCGGTCTCTTCGCCAAAGTGGCGCGACAATCTCAGGAACCGGACGTGCGCGTGCCGCTCGAGAACGCTGGAGACGACCGAATCGGTTTCGTCTGAAGAGCCGTCATCCACGAGAAGTATTTCGTACTGCCGGTAATTTTTTTCGAGGATGACAGACAACTCGCGCACGAACGGTTCGATAGACTCACCATCGTTATCGAGGGGTGCGACTATCGAAACGAGCAGCTCTTCTTTCATTGGAGGCCGAGTGTTCCAGAGGTGAGTGCTTCATCCAGCTCAGCCTCGATATCGTAAATGCCGTCGATCTTTGCTCCGAGAATGCTGAACAATCCGGGAATCCCGCCGGCCTGGCGAAAGAGAATTGGCCTGCTGTCGCTCCCTTCGCTGCGTGGCAGCACCGTCTTTATCTCCCACATGCTGTCCACCGTCGTGGCCTTCGCCAGATCAGGAATAAATTTCTGCGCATCCCGGCGCATCCGCTCGGCGTTACTTGGCGGCCGAGGATTCGGGATGCCGACTGCGCCGACCTGGGACTGCCCTTGAGGCCATTCGAAATGCGGAGTGTAACGAACGTGAGTTAGGGCGTGAAGCCCTCGGGCTGGAAATGGCGTCGCAGAGAAAAATGGCCCGTCGATGACTGTCACCGCCATGTTGCGTAAGGCCGCCGGCACTTCGATGAGGGCGATTTCGGCGAGCTCATGCTTGAGAGGAACGCGCTCTGCTCCTGATAATGTCAAAAGGTCATTGGTGGAGGAATACGTGCAGTTAAGGACAAGGTTCGCTTGCATCGTCATGGATTCGCCGCCCGATTCCAGCGAAACGTCAAGGCGCCCATCGGTGACCTGATCCACCCGTGTTGCGGTGGTGTCGAAACGAGTCTCAACACCGGCAGACTGTAGCTCGCGAAGGAGCCGCTGCCTGAGCAGCTTCGCATTCATAGTGACCTCGGTAACCTCAAAGGCAACTTCGATTTCATCCTTGTCGAAGAGATTCATCGCCGCAAGCGGCGCTTCCCTGAGCGGAGCGCCCACGCGGCCACAGAACTCGACGAACTGAGCAGGCGTGACCTTCGATCCTCGTCTTGCAATTGCGTAACAGCTGGTGATGCCGGAAACGAGCGAGTCCCGGTATTCATCAGTGAAACGTCCATAGTTCAAGTGGGAGCTTCTCGCCGTCAAGATGCTTCTCGGATAGTGATATCCGTTATGCACCCTTGCCTGATTGGTGAACGAAGCGCGCGTCATCAGTTCGGCCTCCTTCTCCAGCAGCACGACGCGAAAGCCTCGTGCAGCGAGGAACAGAGCTATGCGAGATCCGAAAAATCCCCCGCCGACGACTATCGCGCGATGGCCGGTCTGCCGGATGCTATTCCGCCTCTGGTCTTACGGTCCGATACGCGTCAGCGGCCATGCGCAGGCTTAACAGCGCCGACGCTTCCAGATCGAACTCCATGGCGAGCTCCCCAAGCCGGTTCGGAGCACCCTTTGCGAGGCGCCTGGAAATGCCATCGCAGCTCGCGTGTCGCCGGATGTATTCGCGGCTCGAGTGCCAGAGCATGTTCCCCTTGTGCCACCATGCGTCGTCGGGCTGACTTTTTGCTTTTGACGTGCACTTTTCATAACCGGTGATCGCAGTGCCGAGCATGTCGTCGCACATGTAAGCGATCTCCAGAGCGAAGACCTGCTCCTCATCGGCGGCACCCCGCTCTACGAGCCTCGAATAGCGGGTATGGTGTCGATGGCATTCAACCGCTGAGCGGTAGAGCATGTCCGCCGAATCGACAATGGATTGAGTTGATCGTGTCATCGGCGGATCAGTCCGAGAAGATGGTGCATGAAGCCGGGACTTTGACGATCGAGCTCTTCGACGATCTCCAGCTCTCCCTTGTCGAGCCACAGACCGCCGCACTTGCCACACTGGTCGATCTTGACGCCCTTGTGATCGTAAGCTGTCAGATCGGTGCCGCACCGCGGGCATTTATTCAGGTGAGACGATCTCTCCAGCCGACCTCTCTCTTCGTCAAGTCGCAGCCTGCGTTCCTTGACCAACTCCGCATCAAGTCTGGCGAAGTACTCACGCTCGTTCCGGCCTGGCTTCTCTTCGGCTGGCATCAGCTCCTCTCACTTTCGTTCGACACCTGGTTGAGAACGAAGTATTGTCTCACCGACAGTCAAACGGAAGTGCGAAAAATGTCGGAACGACACCAACGCGGCATTGCCGCCACATCAGTACAGAACTATTGTGTCGCGACAGCATCACTCGCCCCTTCTTTGCCGTTTAATTGCACAAACAACTACCCATCGAAAGCCCTTGTCCGACCTGACGAAATCCTCATACGAATTTCATTTCGGCCTCGAGTCCCCGTTCGTGTTCTTCAGACGTGAGTGGAAAGCGGTCGTGTTTTTTGGGGGAGCGTTTTGCTTACTTATGGTAGCGGCCGTCCTGTGGCTCGATCCCGCCTTCTTCTATCCCCGTCTTCAAACCGACCCGCTCCTGTACTTCCTGAAGGCAAAGTCCCTCGTCGAGACGGGCAGCACCTCGGCAACACTGGCGGTCAACGATCCGCCATTCGCTTACGCCGCCTTGCCCGGTGTCTTACGCGCGCCAATGGTCTACATGTTCAATGACTTCGACACACAATGGCGCGCAATCCAGCTGTTGAACATACCCGTCGTTGCGAGCGTCGCGCTGATGTCTGCGTATATGGTTTCGTGGACACAGCCGCAGAGCCGACACTGGATGACGATCGCATTTGCGTTTGCGTTCACGCTTCTCAGTCCCGTCTGGATTGCAAACGTATTTTCGCCGTTGGTTGACGCACCGTACGCCGCGTTCACCCTGTTCGCGCTGCTGGTCGCAATTCGAATTTTCTGCAGCCCCGGCCCGATCCGGCGAGAGCGGGTCTTGATCGCGGTGTTCGCGATCACGTTCACAATCGCTTTCTTTCTTCGCTTCACGGCACCGGTGCTTTTCGTTTTCGCAGCGACGCTAGCCCGTGGCCGATGGAAAGGAATGGTTCTTTCTCGAGCTGCCAGGCGCCGTCTCATCGTGGGTCCGGCCGGCGTCACGCTTGTACTGATTTTGCTGAACTTCCACGCTATCTTCGGCCGCTACCTGCTTGAGCCACTCTCATTCGTCCTGCACGGCGACAAGGGCGGCATGCTGCTCAATCTGTTTGGGCTCGCCGTCGCCGATCAGATCATGCCCGATTTCCATCTTGGCTTTTCGCAGCCCCCGGTCATAGACACATTATACGGTGAGTTCGCGCATACCCCTTTCGACGCAGCATGGACGATCGTCGGATTGTCGATCGCTGCGATCGTTCTGTACGGCATGTGGCTATCCCGTCACAGATTTCTTCCGGAAATACTTTACCTGCTCGCGCCGTTGACAATTCTTGCGCTGATGATGCCGAGCACATCTCGATATCTGATGTCGTACCAGCCCCTTTTCTGGCTATTTTTCTCAGAGGGGGCAGCCGCGCTGGCGATGCACTTCGCTCCAGCCATGACGATCAGCAGACGATCCCGGGCTATGGTTGTGGGCGCTGCTCTGACTATCGTTGCGGTTGCCGGCTGGCTCCGCTGGTCCAGAATTGTGGGAACAGGTGCCGATCGCAGCTACGCGGTATCGCTCGCCGACGCGCCGGCTTACGCGCGGGGTGTGAGCGGCACATTCCGCTCGCTTCGCGATTTTCTGGAAACCTTGCCCCGAGACCGCACGCTCCTTGTGGGAACGTATGGCCTGACAGGCCGATGGAAGGCTATCGCCGATCGTTCATATTACACGCCTGATTCGGCGCTGGTTGCTGTTGCGGCACAGAAGGAGGTTTACTTGATCGTCGAGTGCGGCACCCTTGAGTATTGCCAATCCTATCCCGAGTGGAAAAATCGCATGAAGGAGAAGCTCTGCAGTTTTGGGGAGTTTACGTACGATTCTGTTTTTGCGGCGCGCTCGAAGTGGGCGCGTGCTGAGGTATTCAGAGTAAAGCCCGCAACATGACGGCTGTCGCCAATTCACCGTCCGGGGCGGTGACGGAGAACGCGACTCGCGCCCGGACTCCTCGACGGCAGCTGGCCCCCGGAGATCGGGTCGTCGTATGCGGCGGCGGGCCGGCGGGGCTGACGGCTGCGTACATACTTGCGAAGCGCGGATTTGCAGTCAGAGTCCTCGAATCGGACAACGTACTTGGCGGCATTTCGCGCACGGCGCGCTACAAGGAATTCCGGTTCGACATCGGTGGCCATCGCTTTTTCACAAAGATTTCCCCCGTTCAGGCGCTGTGGGAAGAAATTCTTGCGAATGAATTCATCGACGTTCCACGAATGTCGCGAATCGTCTACAACGGAAAATTCTTTCACTATCCGCTTCGTGCCGTAAACGCCCTTACGGGGCTGGGATTGTGGGAGGCGACGAGAATCATGGCCAGCTACGTGAAGGCGCGCATCCGGCCGCACCCCCGTGAAGACAATTTCGAGGAATGGGTCTCGAACCGTTTCGGGACCCGGCTCTACAATATTTTCTTCAAGACGTACACTGAGAAAGTGTGGGGCATTCCCTGCAACAAGATCAGGGCTGAGTGGGCTGCTCAGCGCATTCAGGGACTGTCGCTTGCCCGGGCCATCCTTTCCGCGACATCGCTCAATCGCCGCGCTCCTGCAATCAAGACTCTCATCAACGAATTCAAGTATCCGAGACTTGGTCCTGGTCAGATGTGGGAGACATGCGCGAACAGGATCGTGGAGATGGGCGGCGTGGTATCGCTAAAGCACGACGTGGTCGGGTTCGCGCGAGGAAACAACTCAGTGAGCGCCGTAGAAGTCTCTACCCCGAATGGAATCGAGACGATAGAGGCCGAGCATTTCATAACGACCATGCCGCTGGCGACGCTGGCGCGCTCACTCGGCGCCGAGACGCCGGAGAGCGTAATCGGGGCCGCCAACGGGCTAACGTATCGAGATTTTATTCTCGTGGCGCTCATCCTCGACAAGGACCAGCTTTTTCCGGACAACTGGATCTACGTTCACACGAGAGGCGTAACGGTCGGTCGAATTCAGAATTTCAACAACTGGAGCGCTGACATGGTTCCGATGGAAGGCGTGACCTGCCTGGGGATGGAATATTTCGCGTTCGAAGGAGATGGACTCTGGACGATGGAGGACAGTGCTCTGATCGAGCTCGCAACAACGGAGCTTGGCAAGCTGGATCTCGCGAAGGGTGCAAAAGTCATAGACGGAACCGTCGTGAGAATGCCAAAGGCCTACCCCATTTATGATGAGGCCTACAGCGATCATGTCGATACCATCCGCGCCCACCTGGATTCGATTTACAACCTCCAGACGGTTGGGCGGAACGGAATGCACAAGTACAACAATCAGGACCATTCCATGTATACCGCGATGCTCGCGGTGGAAAACATGTCCGGGCGTGATCACGACATCTGGAGCGTGAACACAGATCTCGAGTATCACGAGGAGCAGCGCATTCCTGAGGCGGCTGCGGCCGCGACCGGGGCAAATCAGTGAGGCAGGGCCGCACACCACTTCGCTCGTCACCGGTCGATGCTGCGATTCAGGAAAACATCCCGGCGTCGGTGGCACTCCTTTTTGCTCCGGTCGACAAGCGTGCGTTTGGTGCTGCCATTGGAATAGCTGCAGCAATGCTCATTGCCGGTGTCACGATCGCAACCTTGCTGTCGTCGACAAAATTCGAAGGGCTCGGCTTGCTGGAAAATTACTTCGGTGGGTACAGTGTCTCGTGGCCGGGTGCGCTCATTGGCGGGGCATGGGCGTTTGGGGTTGGCTTTATCGCCGGATGGTTGCTGGCGTTCATCCGCAACTTTTCACTCGCCGTCTCTCTTTTTCTCATTCGCAGCAAGGCCGATTTCAATGAGACTAGCGACTTCCTGGATCATATCTGATGCAAACTGACGAAATGAACGAACGGGCAGCATATCGCATGACGCTGCTGAGGCTGAACGCGAGAGCATGGGGAATCGCCGTCGGTCTCATATCGGGCATAGGGCTGTTCGCAGCCACGATTTTTCTGCTGATGAAAGGCGGGCCGGACGTAGGCGCCCATCTCGCGTTGCTGGGTTCACTGCTCCCCGGATACAGGGTGTCCGTTGGAGGAGCGTTTATCGGTTTCGGATACCTGTTCGTGATCGGATACGCGATCGGGCGAGTGATCGGAAGTGTGTACAATAGGCTGGCGAGAGGCAATTAGACTGCCTGTGGGGAGGCGGCTGGCAGTACTGCTTCTCGCCGCGAGTGCGGTAGCTTGGGGGGTCGCCCTTCTCTATCCCGGTAGCGGACCACGTGGCCTAAGCCTGGGAACTGCATACGCAGCATACTCGCTGGTCATGTGGGCGCTCGTCATCGGGCCATTGAATGTCCTGCGCGGTGTCCCCAACCCCGTTCATGGAGCCCTTCGTCGTGACGTGGGAATAGCTGGAGGATGCTTCTCGGTGCTTCACACTATCGTCGGACTCCAGGTGCATCAAGGCGGGCAATTTGCGCGGTATTTCATGTACGCGCGGGAGCACGCGTCTACATCTCAGTCGGTTTTTCTGCTTGCAAACTGGCTGGGACTTCTGTCTGCGATCGTATTTGCACTGCTGGTTGCAATCTCGAACAACCCGTCACTTCGGTCGATGGGTCTTCGTACCTGGAAATACGTGCAGAGGGGGGCGTATCCGGCGGTAATCCTGGCAACGATTCACGGATTGGCCTATCAGGTGATCGAGAAACGATCCGCATTCCTCATCGCCTTGATCTTTGCCGGCGCGGTGTGCGTCGTCGCACTCCAGATCGCCGGCATCCGCGTTCGGCTGCGCGCCTCAGGTGCCACCGCTTCGCTCCCGCCTTGACCACACGACTATCTCCCCGTCGCCGATAGTCGCGCTGAAAGTAGTGTCGCGCTGCCACCCAGCCGCGAGCCTTGCGTCGATACCCGGATAATCTATGCGCAATGATCTCGAGAATGTCGTCACCACTCGAGTGTGCGCCGAGGTCGCCGCAAGGGTGAGCGAATCAAACTGCGTAGTGCTACGGGTATACGCGAAACTCGCAGAGTCTCGCGCATACGCTCGTAGGAGATAGTACCGGAAGCCCGTTTCGGCGCTGCCAACAATCACGACGCGGCTGCTGTCTCCGCGCTCCTCAAGAAATTGTATCGCAGACCGGTAGGGCTGTTTCGGCGTGCGGTAGTAGTAGCCGAGTGAGCGCATGGATGCGGCGGCGATCAGGATGAGGCCGGCCGCGCAGAGAATGCGCGGCGTGACGGTTGAATCACGGCGTCGCGAGGAAATCCAGGAGGCAATCACCTGCAACGCTGCAGCGGCTGAGAGCATCGCTAGCGGTACGGCGAGCAGAAAGAAGCGCGGGGAAAACGTGAGCCCTCGCGCGATTAAAACGACGACCGTCAGAATCGGCGGAAGAATGAGGCTGATGGCGAGTGCTTGCGATGTCCTGAGAAGGGCGGCAAAGCCGAGCGTTCCGGCAATGAGAAAAATCAACGCAACAAGCGGGCTTCCAAATCCAACCGTCACGCCGCGGATCATTTCGTTGAAAAACTCGATCGAAAACAACGAAAACCCGGTAGACGGCTCGGTATATACTTTCGTGAGCGTGACGTACGCCTCGGGAAGGGCCGCAGCGTAAATTTGAAATGCAAGTAGCCCGGCGATGAAAAGCGCAGCAGTTATGTGCCTTGCCAATGGCCCTGCGACCTCCCGCTTCTTCCGGAGGCGCCAGACCAGTGTTGCAGAAAACAGAACGTGGCCGGCAATAACGAAGCCGGTCAGGATGAGGGACGCCATTCCCAGCACAACGCAGGCGACATACGTCACCCACAGCCACAGGCGATCGTCGCGCAGCGCGCGTAGAAGCATTCCGGTCGAGAGAAGGGCGAACAGAAGGTATCCGGTGTACCCACGCGCGTTTTGCGAAAAAAATATGTGATGGTAGGAACACGCCAGCAGCAGAGCCGCTCCCAACGATGCGATGCGCGAGAGCCCGAAGCGCGCGAACCAATACAGTGTCGGTATGGCTAACACACCGAACGTGACTGCGGGCAGACGAACCGACCATTCGCTCTCGCCGAAAGCCGAAATGGCGGCCTTCTCCGACAGGGTGTTCAGCAAATGATTGTTGGATCTCAGGTAACTCCCAATCACCTGGGCGGCCGAAAGGCGGCCGTAATCTCTCAGCGGTGATATCTCATCGAGCCACAGATCGAGATCCAGACGATGCGCGCGAAGCCATAGGCCCAGCAACGTGATTGCAACGAGAAGAGCCCCTGCCGCGCTGGCGCCGACGTCGAAATCAACGTGACGCCGACCGGGAAGCGCGGCCTCGACACCGGTTTGCCGCGCCACATAACGGGGGTCGCGATAGGCGAGTGCCCCCAATATCAACGCCTCGAAGGCGATAATCAGTCTGAGAAGGGAGGCACCACTGAACGGAAGATTTTCCACTCCGGAAAATCTCGGTATCGTGTCGTACCATCCCGTTGGCATCGCCACAGCAGCCACTGAAAGCAGGAGGGCGCCGACCGCATACAATGTCCTTGAGCTCATGCAGCGGGACCGACAGAATGGGGTGTGTGTCTTCGTTGAATTGCAGTCTCGTTCACGCAGCGATCTCCGGAACAATTGGGACAACAAATCTGCCGATGATGCGTCTTACGGCAGCGAGCGCCAGGAAGTAGGAAATACCACCAATCAGGATGAGCTCTACAACAGATCGACCGCGACCGAACACCAGTATTGTCCCGGCGAGCACGGCACCAGCCATCACCGGCGCGACAGAAGCTCCGAGCTGGATACGGATTCCAATTCGAGCGAGGGCGACTATCGTGAGAATGAGAATGATTCCCTCTGCCGCCACCGTTGCGACGGCAGCCCCCGTGATTCCAAGGCGCGGGATCAACATCAGATTGAGTGCGATGTTCGCGATAACGCCAACTGCCATGATCGACGCCTCGAGCCCCGTTCGCTGCATGATCAGGAAAAAGTTTCTCGCCGCCCCATGAATGCCGATAATCAGCACACTGAGTAAGAGCAATTGCAGGGCGACAGCTCCATTGCTGTACGTAACACCGAAGACCAATGACATCAGTGCGGGCGCGATCAGGATGCCGCCAACCACGAACGGCGTAACCGCGGTAAGCGAGAGAGCCAAGGTGCGGGACAACACCGCGCCTTGCAGCCTCACGTCATTCCCTGCTCGAGCCATTTCGGGGAAGAATGCCACGTGAGCCGCAGACATTATCGCCATTACGAAGAACACGATGCGGTACGCGGCCGAGTATAGTCCAACCTGGACCGAGCTCACCATCAATCCGAGCAGCACCACGTCAAACGACACGATGATTGTCCGAAGCGAGCGCGATATCGTGTTCATCCCCGAGGCGCGCGACATACGCGCGATCGCATCGCGCTTGGGCAGCTTCCAACGACCCTTCAGCAGCGGTGCCGCCAGAAAGAATGCGGCAGCAAGGTCACCGAGCGCCTGAATTGCCGGCACACGCAGCACGTGCGACTCGTGATGAACGAGAACCAGCAACAACACGAGTGTGGTCGATTCGCTCAGGAGGAGTGAAATTCCGACCTTCCGCGTCTGTCCGAGGCCCTTGTAAACCCAACCGGTATTGAGGGCGAGAGGAACGAGGAAGAGTGACGACAGGGCCGTGACGTTTCTCATTCCACTATCAAGTGGAAGAGCGAACGCGAGGACGATCACCGCGACCATTGCGATGAGCGCTCCGACCAGGCGAGCCGAGGCACCTGCGGCTGCGATGCGGCGCATTGCCGATGGATCTCGTGCGACTTCGCGCGATCCGATCTCGCCGATGCCGGTAGCGAGGGCAATCCCGAACTGTGCGACGACGGCGCCAGCAAACGATACTTCGCCGAAGCCTCCGGCTCCCAGCCGCCTTGCGAGGTAGGCAGTCGCAAAGAAGGCCACAGCCCGCGCCCCGACCTCTCCAGACGCGAGAGGCAGAAAGCGGCCGACCGACGTTCCTGCGCCACCCGAGTACTTCGCCGCCGATTTCAACAGCCGATCGCGGATGTGCAGAATGAGCCCCAACGGTAGGGCCATCAGGCTCACCAGCTGATACAAGAAGTGAAGCGGAATGACGCGAGCTGCGAATCCAGCCCCTCGAAATCGCGCGAACCACGAGTAGAGCTGCCGATTGACCCAGATCGATACCGCGAAGAAGATTGCTGCTGCGACCAGACCATATGGTCTGAACCAGAACAGACCAGCCACGGCAAAGAACAGCCATGCTGCAACCGAGATAGTGCCCGTGATTTCGCGGACGCCGAGGCTTGGTGTCGAAGCGTTTTTATCGCGAGGAGACGACAGAAGCAGTCTGACCCACGGTATTCCTCTGTCGAAGAGATCGGTCCGCAGCATCGGAACAAAACTCCACGCCTTGAGATGCGTTCCCTGTATCCGGGGATCGATGACAATCCTCCCTCCTGCGGTACGAAGGCGTCGGCCGAGCTCGATGTCCTCGATCTGCGGACGCGGGTACGCTTTTTCGTTGAACCCTCCAACAGCGCGAAACGTTTTTGCGTTAACCACACCACATCCGGCCCAGAACGTCGAGGCGTCTCCCTCGTTCCGGTGGTGGACGTAGTGGTGCAGAAGATTCCGGTACTGCGAAATGGTGTTGCCCTCTGCCGGGCTGTCGTCATAGGAGCCGAACACAGCAACGATGTCGTTGGCCGACGACATCGAGCTGAGCATTAATGACAGAGCGTCCAGATGCACGAGGACATCTGCGTCCACGAATGCGATCACCGGAGCGGTTGCCGCTTCCACCCCGCGGTTTCGGGCGTACGCCGGACCTCGGGCGAAGTTACCGGTTGATATCACCCGGTCAGCAAAACGCTCGGCGATAGCTCGAGAATCGTCGGTGCTTCCGTCATCGACGACGATCAGTTCCCACTTCGACCGGTCGAGGTCGCTCGCAACCAGGGCAGCGAGGCAACGAGCTAGCTGAAAGGATGCGTTGTGAAACGGCACAACCACGGATAGCAGCCTGTCAGGCGTTCTGGGCATCAGGCCGGAGATGACGACCTCGCGGTGGATTTTGCGCGCTCCACGGTTTTCAGGTATACGCCCGCAGTCACCGAGTCCTGCCAGTGACTCTCGAATGCGTGACGGCCTCGCTCTCCCAATTGCCTGCCGAAATCTCTGTCGCCGGCGAAACGCTTCATCGCGTCGAGCAGCTCGTTATCGGTGCGATAGAGCAGACCACCGGACGACTTCGCAACAATGTCAGGGAAAGGTCCGATGTCCCGCGCTATAACAGGGGTGCCGCAGCGAAGCGACTCCACCAGAACGAGACCAAACGTCTCGTAGTTCAGTGAGGGGACGACAGTCGCTACCGCATGGCGGTAGTACGGGTCGAGTGAATGCGGCGGAAGCTGGCCGAGGAACACAACCTGGTCGCCACCCTTGCTCTGCAATTGAGCCTCGAGGCTTCCCGACCCTGCAACCAGCAGATCGACGCCTGGTAGATCTTTCAACACGGGGAGCACAGTCTGAAGGCCCTTGCCAATCTCAAGTCGTCCTGAAAAGAAAAAATAAGGACGCGGGTGCGGCGACGGTCCATCGACTCCGGAAAACGGCGTTCCTCCGCCAGGTGGTACAACAACCATGTCCCGTGAGAATCCGAATTCTCGATGCTTGGCGCGACTGAATACACTCATCGCGATGAAGACATCGATGGCGCGTGAGGACGATTCCATGAGGCCTGTGAGCCGCCAGAGTTGGGGCGGGCGGCGGTAGCTCAGCTGGCACCGGATGCACTGCCTCGCGGGACAGACCTCGCGCTTGTAACGCCACAGGATATGGGTTGGGCAGACGAGCCAGTGCTCGTGTGCGGTATACACTCGCAGTGCCGAGCCCCCAAAACCAAAAATGCCCGGACCGCCCATGAGTGAAGAGTTATGGAAGTTCACGACATCGAAGCCGCCATCGTCGAGCAGAGATCTAAGCCGCTTTCTGTGCACAACCGGGCGGCCTGTCTGCTGAACGATGAGCGGCGAAACGATCCCGAGGGGGCTGCTCAAGGAAACCACATCGATGCCGTCATCGGGGTGCGGTGCGTCGGGCAGGACTGGACGGTTCAACGCTGCGAACGCGTCGAGGTCGTGAACGACGGTGACGGAGTGACCCTGACGAGTGAGCTCGCGCGCGAGTCTTTGGACTGCGACAGCGTCGCCGCCTGTAGAGTACGGTGGGTAAAAAGTTGTAACGAAGCAGAATCTCATTCTATCCAGGGAGCCAGATGCAAAATGCTTCGCTTAGCAACAGCCATCACTGGCTGCACAATCTTACAGCAGAGTGACAAAATCGCTACGTTGCGCATCTCATTTTTTTAGAAACGCACATCGACCGGCAGCGGATGAAAACAGGCCTGATCGAAAGCAAAGTCTGGTACGCCATTCTCATTTGCCTGTACGCACTTCTCACGATCGTCTTTTTCGTCTTTCCTGTTCTCGGCCACTTCGGCGAGGTGTTGCTTGGCACTGGTACCTACCGCCACGACGCCGTCCTGAATGCGGGAATTCTCGAGTGGGGCTACAGAAGCATTTGGTCCTCAGACCTCAGGCTGTTCGATTGGCCTCCCGGATTTCCTCTCAGGGGAACACTCGCGGCCACGGAGAATCTGGTGGGCTGGCAGCTGTTCTATTCGCCGTTGCGGGCCTTCGGTGCAAGCGTCGCGGCGAGCTACAACGTCGCGCTCCTCTCGTCCCTCGTGATTTCCGCGGCAGGTTGTGCGGCTCTGTCCCAGCGATTGGGTTCGTCGCGAGTGGGCGCAGGATTTGGTGGCATCGTGTTCGCGTTCAATCCGTTTCATGTCGACCACATGATCCACCTTCAAACCATGGCGGTCTGCTGGTCACCGCTGGCCTTGCTCGGGCTCGACATGGCGCTCGAAACTGGCTCGATCCGCGGTTTGATGACCATGGCCGTCTCGATCGTCATGACGGTTCTGTCAGGTATGTACTTCGGCGTTTTCCTGGCCCTGATCCTGCCGACCTACGCAATCCTGTGCTGGCTCACTGGAAGGCACCCGTTCTCGGTGTCCACATCGCGGGCGATTCTAGTCGCCTGCCTAATCTCAGCAGTGATCATCAGTCCGATACTGCGGCCGTATCTGAGCTACATGCATGCTTACGGACGCTATCCGCATTCAGGAGCGGAGGTCTTACTTTCCGCGCTGTCGCTGAGATCCCTGCTGCAGACCCCATTCTGGTTGGGGAGTTGGCGATCGACCATGCTTGCCACGACCGATACCGGAGGCTTCGCCAGTGCGTTCCCTGGAGTAGTAACTCTGGGACTTGCCTTGGTGGCGGTGTTTCGCCGCCAGGACAAACCATCCAGACAAATCACTCTGGCCATCGCGGCTCTCGCCTGCGTCTGCCTCGTTCTCGCTCTCGGCCCGACCCTCCTGCTCAGGCGCGGGCAGCCAGTTCGAGGTGTGGCCGGCCTTCCACTTCCGGGCAAAATATTTCTCCTCGTCACTGCGGTTCGTTGGCCGATGCGCATTTATATGTATTCCGTTCTCAGCATGGGAATACTCGCGGCTCTCGGCATTACTCAATGGCTCGGGGCGACCCGTTCGCGCCGGCGTCCGCTGCTCTTCACACTGCTCCTTGGAGTCCTGCTGGTCGAGCTGCGTCCCAGCAAATGGTTCATCGAGCATTCCGCCCGAGTCACCAATCCCACGCGGATGTCGGACGCGTATTCATTTCTTGCTCGTGAAAAAAACCGGGGAGGCGTCGTAGAATTGCCCATCAAGATGGACAGCGGCCTGGCAACGCCTTTCGCAACGCGCTATGCGTATGGTAGCGCCGGACACCTCAGAGGAGTGATCGCGTTCCATGGCAGCATGTTCCCTCCCCTTCTCGATAGCTTGCGTCGTTCCACGTACGATCTGCCGCGTCCCGAGGCTCTCGCGCTCATGGAGAAAAATGGAGTGACACGGCTCTTGATTCACAACGATCTGATGTCCGTGGATAGTTCCAATATTCTCGTCCGCAGCCTCCTGGCAAGGGGTTATCCGATCGTGTTCAGAACGAACAATTCCGTCGTTTTTTCACTGAGTCACTGAGAGGGACGTTGGGCGCTTTTAATACGTCGTTCGAATTTCACCGGGAGCTCGAGTCCCCGCTCGACTTCATTCGACGCGAATGGCTTCCGGTAATTGTGTTCGGCGGCTGCTTCACCGCTCTGATGTTCGCCGTTGTGCTGCTGATCGACCAATCCTTTTTCTATCCGCGTCTTCAAACGGACGCTCTTCTTTACTATCTGAAGGCAAAATCTCTGGCTGATGCCGGAACGACTGCGGCTCGGGTCGCGATCAATGTTCCGCCATTTCCGTACGCGTCCATGCCGGGCGCGATGAGAGCTCCACTCCTTTGGCTGTTCCATAACTTCGACGACCAGCTGCGCGCCATTCAGGTCGCGAATATCGCAATCACCGATGCAATTGCATTGATGGCGGCGTACATCGTTTCATGGGTGGTCCCGCGTTCCCGCCAATGGATGGCAATCGGGTTCGTCTTCGGTTTCATGTTGCTTACGCCATGGTGGATGGCGAACGTTTTCTTTGCGCTGGCGGACACACCATACGCGGCATTCTCACTCGCGTCGACAATCGCGGCAGTAAGGATCATCACATCACCGCGCCCGCTGGATCGACCACTGCAGCTGCTCGGGTTCAGCGCACTCTTCGTTGCGGCATTTCTCTTCAGATACACGGAGCCCGTCGTGATCGTGCTCGCCGCAGCCCTCTGGAAGGGCCGCCTGAGCGGCCGAAAGCTGCCGGCGACAACCATTTTGACGATAACGATCGTAACTGCAGCGTTGATTGCGCTGCTCGTTTTCCTGAACCGTGACGCGATCTTCGGAAGGTACATCGCCGAGCCGATCGCCCTTTTTGCTCGCAGCGACAAGCAGTCGATGATTCTCAACTTTTTTCTTCTTGCAGTTCCCGAGCAAGTGGTACCCGGCTTCGCTCTCGGCTTTTCCCACTCCCCGATCATCGACCTATACCACGCAGAGTTCGCGTCTAACGGGATGGACGTTTTGTGGAGCGTGGTGGGTGCGACGCTGACGGCGGTTGTATTCATCGGAGCGTGGAATATTCGCGGGCGCATGTTGCCGGAGATCCTGATGCTGGTCTGCGTAATACCTGTTCTCGTGGTCATAATGCCGAGCACCTCGCGCTATTTCATGACGTACGAGCCGTTTTTCTGGATCGCATTTTATGAAGGGGCGCGCGTCGTTGTTTCGCGCATCCCGGGGATTGTCAGGCAGCCGGTGGCATCGCACGCGGGCGCATTCGCGACAGTAGCCCTGCTGGCGGGTGCGGCGATGGGACTGCGCGCTAGAGAGAGGCAGGAGGGGTCGGTACACCAGCGCCTGGCTGCGCTGGGTGATTTGCCAGGGTACGTTCGCGGCGTGAGCGGAACTTACAGACCGCTCACTCAGTTTCTCCAGACGCTGCCGCCAGCGAGGAGCATTCTGACGGGGGCGAGAGGTTCCTTGGGACGATGGAAGGCGATCTCAAACCTGGACTACTATTCCCCCGATTCTGGGCTTGTCGCGCTCGCGGCGCATAAGGACGTGTACGTCGTCCTCGACTGTGGGTCTGTCGCCTATTGCGCGCGCGCCCCTGAGTTCGAGTCGTGGGTAAAGACGACCCTCTGTCAGTTTGGTGAGTTCGACTATCAGCTCGTCTTCGAGGCAAAAGCTGAAAAATCCGCCGCGAGGGTTTATCGACTTCGTCCAGCCGCCTGACCACAAGAAAGAAAGGCGACCATTTCTGGCCGCCCTTCGCGAACTATCGTTGTGTCGAATTTCAGTCGTGGTGTCGAATTTCAGTGCGCCCTCTCGGAATCGAACCGAGAACCTACTGATTAAGAGTCAGTTGCTCTAACCAATTGAGCTAAGGGCGCAGGGATGATGCATTTTGGTGCGCCAGGAGGGAATCGAACCCCCGACCCACAGCTTAGAAGGCTGTTGCTCTATCCAACTGAGCTACTGGCGCAGGCAGTCGCTGAATTTAACCAGGAGACTTCCCTCATTCAATTGGGCTGCCCGGATTTGAACCGGAACTTCATCGCCTGTGTGATTCAGCGCCACCACCACGATAACCGCGCCGTGCGGCCGGGGCAATCTGACGGTTAGAATTAGCCCGTGCGAATAGCCATTCTTGCAAACGAAAAGGCGAGCTTCATTCAACCGATTGCCGAAGGTCTTGCCCGAATGCTCCGCTCATGCGGGGCCGAGCCGGTCCTCGTCCTAGACGGTCTCGAAAATCTCGCCCTGCGCCAGTCGGTTGACTTTACATCGGTAAAGTCATTCGCGGGATCGGCGGCGCGGCTTTCTGCCAGCCGGCGCAGTTTCGACGAGTTTGTTACCAGACTTGAAGGAGTTGATGCGATCGTCGTTGTCGCGAACGTCCCGATCAGTTTTTCCAGGAGCGTTTTCCCCAACATCGAAGTGCTTCGCGACCGTCTGCCTAATGTGCCCATCGTCAACTACGATCTACACTACCTGCCGACGCTCGATAGCTGGGCCCGATTGCTTCTCCGCGGTGAAAAGACAAAGCTCGGCGCTCGCGATCTCGCGATTTTTAAGAAAGGCGGCTTCGGTCTCGAACGCTACGATTGGTATTTAATGGCTGCTGCTGGAACCGAGCTCGCGCTCCCTCCCGGGCCGCAGCCGTTCTCACTCATCGGGTTGGACCTCGACGATGGAACTCTCTTCCCCGGGCAGAACGGCGAATTTCGCGCGCTCATCGACTTCGAGCAAAATCGTGGTGACTATCCTGGTTACCGAGCGGCGCAGCTCGACGCCCTCCGCCTCGCGGGTGTGAACTACACCGTTCTCGACGGATCTTACTCCCGCGATGAGATACGTGCGATTTATCGCAGGTCGTCGATCTATTTTCTTGCATCGGCCGAGAGCTTTGGGCTGCCAATTTGCGAGCTTCAGGCGTGCGGCGCGAAAGTTTTTCTGCCGAATGCCTACTGGGCCGCGTCACATTGGCTTGGTGAGGATCTCCACTCGGAACGGACGCCGGCGTTGTCGCCGAATTTCGTGATCTATGAAGACAATGCCCGATCGCTCGCGAAACGGATCGGCGAAGTTCGAGATTCGTTCGACCCTGGTGAGGTGCGAGGGACATTCAAAGCGTATCAGCCGCAACTCCTGCACGGCGATCTCATCGCGCTTAAGGCGTTCCTTACCCGACTCGAGAGCGGAGAGATTCACTCGCGGGTTCATCTTCAGCATGCTGGCATCGGTCGTGAGCCGCCCTCGAGGTTATCAATCCGACGTTAGTTACCGGGCGCTATCGTCTCGGAGAGTTGGGCCAACGTCTCGCGCTCCACCGGTCAGCTTTGCCGAATAGTGATGCTCATCGCGCCGCCGGATGTGTACGCCCTTGATTCAATGTCGGTGCCACTCAGGGACGACCGTTAAGGCGAGGCGCGCGGTTTCACAATGGCTAATATCGGCAGTTTGGCTTGATCTCGGTTGACACAATGGTACCAAACCGTACATCATCATTCGGGAGTTTATCGCCAGCCCCGAACGTTATGACTAACCCGGCGCCTTCTGGTGGACGCCCGCTATGTGAGACAACGTGGCAATTCCCTCACCGTTGGATCGTGCACCGAACGCGATTGAAACCGAAAGCCACGGTATTTCGTTCGCGGGCTCGCATGGGATTCGCTCGGTCGAGGCCCGTGGTCAATTTATTTCAATCGACCACCAACTAGAGAATGACCCTGCCGGCGGTTTGAGAACACACGCGCTACTCACGCGACCGACCCGTGCACCTGATTCTTACGCGGAAGCTGCGGCACTTCGAAGACTATCAGCTCTCCTCACTGGCGA
>JBDSBT010000010.1:0-8182 GCA_039921425.1 Gemmatimonadaceae bacterium
TCGAGGAGCGCGGCCGCGACTCGATGGAGCAGGTCCAGATTCTCCGTGAGCGTCTCCTTGGCGCGATTGTACGCTTCCTTGATCACGCGGGACACTTCCGAATCGACAAGCTGAGCCGTACGCTCCGATACCTCGCGACGAGTCTGAATCTCCCGGCCGAGGAAGAGTTCCTGCTCGTTGTCGCCCACCAGGATGGGCCCGACCGCATCCGACAATCCCCACTGGCTCACGTACCGGCGAGCCAGCGTCGTAGCCTGCTGAATGTCGCTCGATGCACCGGTCGTAACGCGATTGCGTCCAAACACGAGCTCTTCGGCGACGCGTCCACCGTACATGCGAACGAGATGCGCCTCGAGCTGTTCGCGCGTTATCGACACGCGATCGTCTTCCGGAAGAGTGAACGCCAGCCCAAGTGCGCGACCGCGCGGAACGATCGTGACCTTGTGCAGCGGGTCATTACCGATCGTCTTGATCGTGCAAACAGCGTGTCCGCCCTCGTGATACGCCGTAAGCTTTCGCTCCTCGTCCTTCATCACCATCGACTTCCTCTCGGCGCCGAGCATGACCTTGTCCTTCGCATCCTCGAGGTCAACCATGTAGACCTTGTCGTGGTTGCGACGTGCTGCGAGCAGAGCGCCTTCGTTGACAAGGTTCGCGAGGTCAGCACCGGACATTCCCGGCGTTCCACGCGCGAGCGTCATGATATTGACGTCCTCGGCGATTGGCTTGTTGCGAGTGTGAACCTTGAGAATGCCTTCACGTCCGCGCAGATCGGGCGCATCGACAACAATCTGTCTGTCGAAACGCCCAGGACGCAGCAGTGCAGGATCGAGTACGTCGGGCCGGTTCGTCGCAGCGATGAGAATTACTCCCTCGTTCGACTCGAACCCATCCATCTCGACGAGGAGCTGATTGAGCGTCTGCTCACGCTCATCGTGCCCGCCGCCAAGGCCCGCCCCGCGGTGACGGCCTACAGCGTCGATTTCGTCGATGAAAATAATGCATGGAGCGTGTGCCTTGCCCTGCTCGAACAAGTCGCGCACGCGGCTCGCTCCAACGCCGACGAACATTTCGACGAAATCCGATCCGGACATGGAGAAGAATGGACGAGCGGCTTCACCTGCAACTGCGCGCGCAAGAAGGGTCTTTCCGGTTCCAGGAGGCCCGACGAGAAGAGCGCCTTTGGGAAGACGTCCGCCGAGCTTTGTGAATTTCTGCGGATCCTTCAGGAACTCGATGATCTCCTCGAGCTCGACCTTGGCTTCATCGCAGCCAGCGACATCAGCAAAAGTGACCTTGGGCGAATCGGCCGTGAGCAGCTTCGCCTTCGACTTTCCGAATGAGAACGCCTTCGCGCCGCCGGCCTGCATCTGCCGCAGAATCAGTATCCAGATTCCGAAGATGATGATGTAGGGCAGGAACATGATGACGATGCTGCCGAGAGACGTGCCACGTGGCTTCGACTCGATCGTGACGTTCTTTGCCTGAAGCCGGGCGAGCTCGATGTCAGAGTTGGGTACAGGTAGCTCGACCCTGAACGATCCGACCATCCGCCGCTCAACGGGAATCTTGGTCTTCAGGTCGCCAAGGATCACCGATCCGTCCTGGATGGTCACGGACGCGATATTCCCTTCGTCGAGCTGCTTGACGTAGTCTGAATACTTGATCGTCGGCGCCGCTTCGCGCGAGCCCGACGTGTATGTGAAGAGGGTACCGGCGAGGAGCGTGATGAGGACCCAGAACGACAGAGTCTTCGACAGCTTTCCCCAGTTTTTCGGGCCCTTGGGCTTTTGATTCATTAATGATGGCATTTACTGCAGGCTCGCTATGTACGGCAAATGGCGGAAATTTTCCGCGTGATCCAGTCCATACCCCACAAGGAACTCGTGAGGTGCATCAAATCCAATAAACTTCGTTTCGAATTCCAGCTCGGTCGCAATGTGCTTGTGCAAAAGAGCGCAAATTTCGAGTGAACGCGGCGCTCTTTTGCCCAGCAGCGCCATCAGCCGATTGAGAGTCCGGCCGGAGTCTACGATGTCCTCGACGAGAAGGATGTGCTTCCCTTCCAGTCGCGTTTCCGGATCATAAAGCAGCCGAACCAATCCGCTCGATTCCATCGCGTCGCCATAGCTCGACGCAACGAGGAAATCGACTTGCAGCGGCCGCCTGATGTGCCTCACGAGATCACTCAGAAAAATGAAGCTGCCCTTCAACAATCCAAGGACGAGCAAATCGCCGTCGGGATATGCTGAAGTGATCTCTTCTCCCATCTCGGCCACGCGTTTTGCGATGGTCGCTTCGTCGTAGGCAACTCTTTTCAGAGCGCGTCCGGAGAGCCGAGGGTCTGCTGCTGCTGATGCCGTTGCAGTCACTAAGTCTCCGCTCGCGCCCACGCGCGGGCTGTGGCCGGACGAAGCCGGGCTCTCCTGATTATCTCGACGCGACGCGCGTCCCAACGCTGAATCAGCAAGTGATCGCGAAACATCCTCACCTCGATTCCCCCTGAGAGCTGAATTGAGCTCCCAGTGTGGCCTTTGATTGTAAACTCAGCGAGGCGGTGAGTTCCGCGTCTGTCCATTATGACTCCCGCTTTTGCAGCAACGGCTGGCCAGAGCGTTCGAAGCGATTCAGCATCATATCCAACGAGGTCCGCCCTCGCAACGCGGAGGGCACCCAGCGCGGCCGGCATGCCGATTTTCTCGACCGCCCGGGCCATGGCATTTCGCCAGCCAGCCGATGCACGGGCAATCGATAGAAGGTCTGAAGGGAACGCGGGATTCAATCTCGAAATCGCAGGCAGAATCTCGTGACGAACGCGATTTCGGAGGTGCGCTCGCGATTGGTTGGAGGGATCGTCCAGATACCGCACGCGGTGTTCCAGGGCATACACGACCAGACTGGCCCGGCGGATGTTCAGAAAAGGCCTGAGCACCTCAGACTCGGCGTAGAGACCTGCGAGTCCACGGGGCCCGGCATCCCGAAGAATTCGCATGAACACCGTCTCCACCTGATCGTCAACCGTGTGCGCAGTTGCAATAAGTCCGCGGAATTGGGACGCGCTGGCTCGAAGGAATGTCCAACGCGCTTCGCGCCATTCGTGCTCGCGCGCCATGGCATGTGTCGCGCGTCCCATGACGCATTTGAGTCCAAGCTTTTTCGCATGGCGCTCAACGAACCTGGTGGCCGCTGAGGAGTGGCTTCCGCTGCGATGATCGAAGGTCGCAACAAGAAGTGACTTGTGCCGAGCCGGACGCACGGAACATGCAGCGTGCATTAGAACCATCGAATCGAGGCCCCCTGAAACCGCGAGGACAACGTGATCCGTGCTGCCAAGCGCCAAGGTAGTGTCTCGAAGCACCGCTGCTTCTTCATTAGAGCGGATTCGCATGGTATTTTAATCTAAACCACCGCTCGTTTGGAGTAATGCATGGAAACGCACGGTCCTCTGGGGACACTTTGGGTATCGCTGGGCCTGATCGGGTTCTATCTGGCGCTGATCTGGCTCAACACTCTGCTGGGCATATTTCTGACACCTTTGTTTCTTATCCCGCAGACGTGGCTGATGGATTACCTCAAGGAGAGGAAGGCCAAGAAGGCTGGAAATGGCTCCTCGAAGGTTTCGAGCACCTAATTCTTTGGCGTCCGCGAGACGGTATCAATTGCCACGGAGTCACTCGGTGCCTACCATGAGTAGAGAGAGGAATAGAACTCCCGGTTGCGGACGATAGACCTGACATAATCCCGGGTCTCGACGAACGGAATTCTCTCGGTAAAAAGTTCAGGATCGTCGGCCCCCGCTTTACGTATCCACTTCGCGACGCGGGACTCGCCAGCGTTATACGCCGCGAGCACTCGTTCTATTCCCGACGACTTCTTGAACAGGCCCGAGAGGTGTTGCGTGCCGAGCTTGATGTTGATCGCCGGGTCGTAGAGCGATTCGTCCGTGTAGCGGGCGAGTCTTTGACCGTTTGCGAGAGTTCGGCCCACCGGCGGCATCAGCTGCATCAATCCGCGAGCGCCGACTGGTGATGTTGCACGAGGGTTGAAGTTCGACTCCTGGCGGATCAGCGACGCAACCAGTGCAGGATCAAGTTTGTACGCATTGGCGCTCTCAATCAGAGTCTCGCGCTCCAGCACTGGATACATCAACCGATAGTTCGGTGCCGTCGGTCCGACTTCAGCGACGGCTTTTCGCCCAAGCGTGATCGACCTCGATGATTGATCTGTACCTGCGAGTGCATGCGCCGTAGCAACAAGACGCTGAGGCGATTCGGACGCATCCCTGAACAGGCGATCGTATTCGAACTTCGCTTCGGTCTCCATCCCGAACTCTTTTAACAGCGCGATCCGCTTGCTGGCCGCATCCACGTCCGCGACAGGCGGATAGCTGTCGCTGCTTTCATCGGTCAACAACGGAATTCCAAGCCGTTTCGCGCTAAGCACGGAGTAGTACGATCCCTTCTCCTTCGCGAGCACGGCACTCCATCGGGTGTTCGCTGATGACGTGTCACCACGCGCACGCCACGCGCGGCCGCTCCAGTATCCGGCCGCAAGTGCATCGTCACTTCGCGGATAACTCGACACAAGAGAATCGAGCTCCCGTGACGCGACTTTGTAATCCTTGTTGATGTAGGCGACGAGCCCCGCACCAAACAATGCCTGCGGCGCCTGACGACTGTTCGGAAACCGCTGGATGAGAGAGAGCATGGCCGATCTCGCGTCGGCATCGCGCCCGTCGTCGCTCGCCAGGTCCGCGAGCAGCAGCAGCGCCGACGCAGAGCTCGTATCAGCCGGAAACGCTGTCGTTATCTGGCGCAAGGCTACCCGAGCTGCATCTCGCTTTCCAAGCGCCAGTTGCGCCCGCGCAGCCTGATATCGCGCTCCCGCTGCCAGGGCCGCCGGCTGCGTAACCCGGTTGAACTCCGCGAACGCCTCGTTGTCGCGATTCAATCGAGAAAGCATCAGGCCGTTGTGGAAATGATCCAACGATGAGCCGAGTCCAGCGGCGAACCCGCGCGAATATCCGGCAACCGCGCGCGAGGACAATCCGGCCGCAAATGCAGACCTCGCGATCGTCAGGTTCTCAGCCGCGGTGGGCTGAGAGAAAACTTTGTCGAACAGGGCGATAGCGGCGCGAATCGTATCTTTCGCTGGATTGCCGGCGAGGTAGGAAACGATTCCGCCGCGAGCCGCCGCAACCCGCGGCGAATCGGACAACCGCAAAAGCTGCAGGCGGAGGACACCAAGACGGTCACCGACCCCAGTGTATGCCTTGATTGCTGCGTCGGCGTCCCCGCTACGCTCCAGGGCGATTGCGTTTGTCGGCGCTTTTCGATCCTGCGCAACCGGCAGGTCCACGCGCGAAAGGTAGCCTGCCCTCTCCGAATCGTCGCGCGTCACTCCGGCGGCCCGCAGGTAGAGCCAGTCTGCAACCGCTGGAATCTTCTTCGCTGCTTCGACGTACAGGGCTTTGGCCGCGTCGAGACTGTCCGCCCGGTCGAGAGCACGAGCGTGCAGCACCAGCGCCTTCTCAGGAGTCGAAGCACTGTCTTCAGATGCGCTCTTGATCAGCGCTCTCGCCAGAGACCCCGACTGATCTGAATCTCCCTTGCCCGCGTTGCTGCAACCTGCCGAGAACAGGAGCAACAGCAAATACGAAATCGGCACTATTAAGGCCACTTGGAGCCTTCGCGCTTCAGCATTTCGTCTGATTCCATTGGCCCCCAGCTGCCTGCCGGATACGAAGGCAAATCCGTCACAGGATTTTTTTCGAGATACTTAAGCAGTGGGTCGATCACTTCCCACGCGGCTTCGACTTCATCGCTTCGAGTGAACAGCGTCGCATCGCCAAGCATGCAGTCGAGCAACAGCGTCTGATAGGCCGGAGGTGTGTCGCCGCCGAAAGCCTCCGCGTACGAGAAGTCCATATCCACCGGCGATATCTCGAACTCCGGAGTGAGCTGATTCGCTGCGCCGGGAGTCTTCACGTGGAAGCGCAGGGAAATTCCCTCGTCGGGCTGCACGCGCATCACGAGGATGCTTGGCGCCTTTTGCTCCAGCTCTTTCTGCCCGAACATGAGAACCGGCGGCGAACGGAACTGAATTGCGATTTCCGACGTGCGATTCGGCAGGCGCTTTCCCGACCGGACATAGAACGGAACGTCCTTCCATCGCCAGTTGTCGATGTCGAAACGCATCGCGGCATAGGTTGGCGTAATGGATGTCGGGGCCACGTCCTTTTCCTGCCTGTACCCGGGCGCGTCCTTATCGCCAATTTTTGCAGCAGCGTACTGGCCGAGCGTTACCGGAGGCCTGTCGGCCCCAACGAGCGGTCGGAGCGATCGAAGAACTTTTACCTTCTCGTCGCGCACGTCATCGGCCTTGAACGCTATTGGCGGTTCCATCGCAGCGAGAGCAAGAAGCTGAAGCAGGTGATTCTGAAACATGTCTCGAATCACTCCCGCTTCCTCGTAGTATTTCCCCCGCGTTTCTATGCCAACCGACTCGGCCACTGTGATCTGTACCTCTCTGATGTACTGACGGCTCCAGAGAGGCTCGAAAAGGGGATTCGCAAAACGAAAGACGAGAATGTTCTGCACACTTTCCTTCCCCAGGTAGTGATCGATGCGATACACCTGGTGCTCAGCGAATTTTTCCAGCACGACGCAGTTGAGCGCGCGTGCGGTCTCGAGGTCCCGCCCAAAAGGCTTTTCGATAATGGCCCTCGCAAACGGACGCTCGGATGCATCGCCGATTTTGGGAGCGAGCCCGCTTAACGAGAGGTGCTCGAGCGTGGTTTCAAAAACGCTCGGTGGAATAGCGAGGTAGAAGAGGCGGTTCCTCCTTTCAGCGGGAACGTGGAACTCTATTTCCTGGAGGGCCTTGGCCACGCAGTCGTACGCCTCCCTGCCAGACAGATCGCCGTAAGCGTATCGGATTCGGTCGGCCATCCATGCCCATGTTGCCTCGTCTACCGATTTGATCTCGTCGGAAGTATCGAGAGCCGCACGCATCGCCGTAGCGAAGGCGCCATGCTCCATCGGATCACGTCCAACACCGAGGAGTGTGAACCCTTCCGGCAGGAGCTTCTGCTGAGCGAGATAGTAAAGTGCCGGCATCAGCTTCCTCTTCATCAGGTCGCCGGATGCTCCCATGATGACAGCCGTGCATCGCTCGACTTTTCCGCCGGTCTGCATGCCTTCGGCAGGGACCGCCGGTGCGGCAGTTACGCGAGGTGCTGTCATGCTTTCTTCACGGCGTGTCCGCCAAATTCATTGCGAAGCGCCGCGATCACCTTTCCGCCAAACGAATCGTCCTGCCGCGATCTAAGTCGCATTAACAGTGAAAGCGTGATTACTGGCGCAGGCACATCCAGATCGATCGCTTCCTGAATAGTCCACCTTCCCTCGCCCGAATCCGCAATGAATCCCTTCAGATCGGGAAGATCGTTGTCCTTCTCGAATGCCTTCTCGGCCAGCTCGTTGATCCACGACCGTACCACGCTGCCGTGATTCCATACCGCAGCGATCTTGTGCAGATCCAGACCCGGAAAATTCTTTGAAGCATGAAGGATCTCGTAACCTTCCGCGTAGGCCTGAAGCATTCCGTATTCAACGCCGTTGTGAATCATCTTGACGTAGTGGCCAGAGCCGGTCGGGCCCATGTGCGCGTAGCCATCCTCCGGCGCAAGCGTCTTGAAAATGGGGTCGCACAACGCAAAGGCTTCGTCTGACCCCCCAATCATCAGGCAGTATCCGTTCGCGAGTCCCCAGATGCCTCCGCTGGTGCCAGAGTCAACGAAGTGGATTCCTTTTTCCTTCAACTCCTCACCTCGGCGAATGGAATCGTGAAAGTTTGAATTGCCTCCGTCGATTATTACATCGCCCTTGGACATGCCATGCGAAAGCGAGGCGATCGTGTCGTCCACCGGTTGACCGGCCGGCACCATGATCCAGACTACGCGCGGTACCGATAGCTGGGCGACCATGTCCGCGGCGTCCTTCGCTCCCTCTGCGCCGAGGCCTGTGTAATGAGAAATTGCATCGGCGCTGCGGTCGAATACGACGACCTTGTGGCCGTCGCGCATCAGGCGCTCCGTCATGTTGCCGCCCATCTTGCCAAGTCCGATCATGCCGAGTTGCATGGCTAGCTGTCCTGGAGGTTGAATTTGATTCCGAGCTGA
>JBDSBT010000011.1:0-22786 GCA_039921425.1 Gemmatimonadaceae bacterium
GTCGTCCTCGCGGAATACGCGCTCGACCTTCAGAGCGGCATCGACACGCTGATCTTTGCTCCGGTCGGCCTGGACGTCGGGGGTCATGACAATCGGCGTATGGCGATCAATACGGCTATCGCAATTGAATCTCTGGCAATCGGACTCCTGTTTCTCGCTGGCGACAGGCGAACGCGCGGCCTCAAGTCACAGTTTTTTGCAACGCTCTCATTGATTATCGCGTTCATCGCGCTCGTCGGGCACATGTTCGGCGTGAAGGATTTTTACAGTTTCCAGCTTCTGTCAGGTATGGCGCTGCTGACGGCGGTAACTCTGACAACGTTGGGAGTCGGACTGCTTTTCTCCCAGCTGGATCGCGGCATTCCTGCCCTGGTCGTGGATGATGGTGCAGCTGGGTTTGTCGCACGTCGGCTGTTGCCGGGCGTGTTGATCGTTCCGTTTATCGTGACGATGCTTAGCGTAGCAGGCGAGGAGCGCGGCATGTTTGGCCAGCGGCTTGGTGCATCGCTCGGTTCCGTCGCGAACGTCGTGACTTTCCTCCTGTTGATCGCGTGGAGCGCGCGAGTTCTGCGAGAGACCGACCGGAAGCGCGTGGAGCTTTTTCAGCGTGAGCGTGAGTCAAAATACGCTTCCGAGAAAGCGAGGGAAGACGCCGAAGTGGCGGTGCACCAGGCCGAGGCGGCGCTCAAGGAAGCCGAAAGTGCAAACGGAGCCAAGAGCGACTTTCTTGCTGTAATGTCACATGAGCTCCGCACTCCACTCGCTGCAATCATGGGCTACCAGGAGCTTCTCGCCGATGGCATCACCGGGCCGATAACCGAACAGCAGGGACAGCAGCTCGGAAGAATCAAGGCGAGCGCCAGGCACCTTCTCTCTCTGATCGACGAGATTCTGACGTTTACGCGACTGGACGCCGGCCGCGAGATGGTGCTTGTTGAGCCGATGGACCTCGGAGACTCAATGAAGGAGGCGGCAGAGATCGTCGAGCCGCTCGTGACATCAAAAAAGCTCGAGCTGAAGCTGATCGCACCGATCCCATCTGTCAGCATCGAAAGCGATCCAACCAAAGTGCGGCAGATCCTCGTGAATCTTCTCTCGAACGCCGTGAAGTTCACCGATTCGGGGATCGTCACGCTGGAAGGCAAATCGCTGAAGAGCGAAGTTCAGCTCATCGTCACCGACACCGGGATCGGAATTCAGCCGGAGAATTTCAACAGGATCTTTGATCCTTTCTGGCAAGTAGAGCAAAAGGCGACCCGGCGCGCGACTGGAACGGGGCTCGGGCTGACTGTCTCACGACGGCTTGCCAATCTCATGGGTGGAGATGTTGGGGTCATCAGTACCCCTGGAGAAGGAACTGTCTTTACCGTAACGCTGCCGATGAAAGCACCACACATTGCAGTTGCCCCGGTTTCGGTCGCGCACCTGCGGGTTGCTCGGTGAGGAGCCTTTAAACCCACCTTATGAAAAATCAATTTGTTCTTGCGTGCGCATCTTTGGTTCTTGCTTCACCTCTCGTTGCGCAGACTCCTATCGCTGACCGGTATCGCGCTACTGCGAATCGAATGATAGCGACCGAGTTCGCTGACAGTTCTGCGTGGAATCGTCTGGCCGAGATGACCGACAAGTTTGGCCACCGGCTCAGCGGATCGGAGAGTCTCGAGCGTACCATCGACTGGATTCTCGTAGAGATGAAAAAAGATGGCCTCGAGAACGTTCACGGCGAAAAGGTGATGGTGCCGCACTGGGTTCGCGGCGAGGAGTCTGCATCGCTCATTTCTCCGCGTGCAACGCCGCTTCACATGACAGGCCTCGGCCGGAGCGTTGGAACTGAAAAGCCGGGAATCACCGCTCCGGTGATGGTTGTCGGCAGCTACGACGAATTGACGAAACGTGCGGCTGAAGCAAAGGGAAAGATGGTGTTGTTCGATGTGCCGTTCACATCGTACGGCCAGACCGTTCGCTATCGCGGCGGTGCAGCGACTGCGGCAGCGCGCGTCGGCGCAGTGGCAGCGCTCATCCGCAGTGTGGCGTCGTACTCGATCCAGAGCCCGCACACTGGCGCGATGGGTTACGATACGACGGTCGTCAAGATTCCCGCCGCCGCGCTCAGCGTTGAAGACGCCCTCATGCTCCACCGCATGATCAATCGTGGTGAGAAAGTCGTCGTCAACCTGAAGATGTCGGCCCAGACTCTGCCCGATGCACCGTCACGGAATGTCATCGCCGAAATCCGTGGATCCGAAAAACCCGATGAAGTCGTGGTGCTCGGCGGACACGTCGATTCGTGGGATGTCGGTCAGGGCGCGATGGACGACGGCGGTGGAGTTGTCGCCGCGTGGGAAGCGTTGAAGCTCATCAAGCGCACGGGGCTGAGACCCCGCCGGACAGTTCGTGTCGTTCTGTGGACAAATGAAGAGAACGGAAGCCGTGGCGGCGTTGGATATCGCGACGCACATCGCGGCGAGCTTGACAAGCACGTGCTCGCGATGGAATCGGACAACGGAGTGTTCAAGGTTCGCGGACTTGGCATTTCGGCTGGAGCAGGCGGACTCGCCATGGCTCAGGACATCGCTTCGCTCTTTTCGTCATTCGATGCGAACAAAGCGACCGAGGGTGGGAGCGATGCCGACACGGATCCGCTCAACGCCCTGGGAGTTCCGGCGATTTCACCAAACGTAGACGGAACTCGCTACTTCTGGTTCCACCACAGCTCCGGCGATACGATGGACAAACTCGATCCGCACGAGATGGCGGAAAATGTCGCGTTCCTGGCGGTAACTGCGTTCGTCGCTGCTGACATGCCGGGTTATCTCCCGCGCTCTGCGGTTAGACCAGAAGGTCGCTAGAGCCGATTCATTATCGGGGGAATCTCGTCGAGGAGCTCTCGCGCGAGAAAGCCGATTCGGCCGAGTCGCTTTGATAGAGCATTGCCTGCTGCACCGTGGAGAAATACGCCCCATACAGCGGCGTGCAGCGGGCTGGTGCCTCTTGCGAGAAGACCAGCGACAATTCCAGCGAGCGTGTCGCCGGAGCCGGAGGTCGCGAGGCCGATGTCACCGGAATCGTAGAGATAAACCTCGCCGTCGGGCGAAGCGATCAGCGTCGTCGATCCCTTGAGCGCGACCACGCACCGAAGCATTGAAGCGGCGTTCAAAGCAACCGACCGGGGATCGTTCTCGATTTCCTTCTTGTTCAGGCCGAGCGTGTCGGCCATCTCGCCGGCATGCGGCGTGATGATCGCATTCCCGCCGAGCCTGTGGAGCGCCATAGGGTCGCGACGGAGTGCGCCGAGTGCGCCTGCGTCGAGAACCAGCGAATTGTTGGTCCACTCGTTCAGAACCTTCGAAACGAGGCGATCGTTGTCGTCGCTGCGTCGAAGCCCCGGGCCGATGAGAGTTGCATTCGCATCTCGTGCATAGCCGACAATCTTGTCGGCCGCGCTATCGCTGATAGTTCCATTCTTCGACTCGTCGAGCCCCGCGGCGAGACATTCGGGAACCGACACTCCCACGAGAGGGGCGGTGGTTCTGCATGTTGCGAGCTGAAGTTTTCCCGCGCCTGCACGCAACGCGGCGATACCTGCGAGGATCAAAGCCCCCGGAAGGTCCACCTCGCCACCGACAATCAGCACCCTGCCGCGTTCCTCTTTGTCACCGTCACTGTCGTGATCGGGAAGCGGAATCGACTTGAGCAACGCGCGCGTAATACGCGCCGGCTTCACGCTATTTCGCGGCAACCTTGGCATCGGGCTTCGAAGTTACAGGAGCGCCAGCTTCTTCGAGTGGCGCAACGAAGTTGAACAGCTTGAGCTCGAGTTTTCCGCGTGGGCCGGTCGATTCGTCGTATTTGTAAGATGTCACTGAGCAGTTGGCGACTTCATTTTCCCGGTCGATATTAAGAATCTCGTCCTCGGTCATGTGCTCCAGCAGATACCGCATGCAGAGGACGACGACCGAGTGACACACTAGAAGGACGCGTTCTCCGCAGTACTCGCGCGAGATCATTTCGATTGCGCTGCGAAGCCTGAGAATTACATCGCACCAGCTCTCTCCACCCGGCGGCCGATGGTAGAACTTGCCGAGCAGCTTGCGAAACTCAGCCTGGTCGGGGTGATAGGCTTCGATTCCGACTTTAGTGAGGCGATCGAGAACTCCAAATTCTTTTTCGCGAAGCCTCTCATCGATTACGACGGTGAACCGGTCGGGAGGAAGTCCTGCCGATTCCGCAACGATCTCAGCCGTATGGCGTGCGCGCAGATAGGGGGAGGTCAGAATGACGGTGGGCCTCCTGGCGGCAGGTAGTGCAGCGAACCACTTGCCCAAGGCCACCGACTGTTCCTTACCGAGGTCCGATAGTGGAACGTCCACGTCGCGAACGGCAAGATCGATGGTGAGATTGCCCGCGGCCATCGCTGCTTCGCGGGCGACGTTGCCGGCCGACTCGCCGTGGCGGACCAGATACAGGAGATCGGGCCAGATCTGTGCGTGTGTCACGCGGGAAACGTAGTCAACAACTATACCACGAGGGGAGAAGTGATTGAGTATAAAAAGCCGGACCACGAGGCGTGGTCGAGCTACCCGGAGACTCTGCTGATCCTGCCCGGCGAGCCGGAGATTATGATCGACCTGAGAGAGCCGATTTCGGGTGAGGCGAAGAAGGCTCTCAAGGCGATCGGGCTGGATTCACCGTTTGCGGTACTGACGTCCTTCAATCCTCGCGGAGTCAATCAGCCAGCTGAGGAGAATGCCCGGCTATTTGGCGAGCTCGAGAGTGAGCTTCGCGGTCTCGGACTCGAGTATTCCGTCATCGATGCATGCTCGCCGAACAAAGATCATTGTGAGTGCAGCGTGGCGATGAAGATCGACCGGCAGGCTGCCATCGATATGGCGTTTCGCTGGGAACAGGTGGCGATCTTCTGGTGGGATCTGGAGAGATTCTGGATTTATGGGGCGATCACTCCGATTGAGCCGATTTCGCTTCCTCTCCCCTAACTGCTTTATCACGGAGGCAGTGGTGGTCCCGGCCAAACGACCAACCATCAAAAAAATAGAAGGGAGCCTTCGGGTACCCGAGTTTTTGATACACGGACTGGACAGATGGGGAACGGAGCAGAGACAGAAAAAGATTTGGTTTGGTCCGTCGTTTCCTTATCAGTCTTTTCCCGTCCCTAGTCCGTTAACCATCCGTCCAGTCCGTGTATCAAATACTGTGTTTGAAAGAAAATCCACGAACAAAGGCTTCGACGGCAGGCGACCCCGACCCAGCCGCTCTGTCCAACAGTGAGGATCTCTCAGATGACCGGTTTGTACCGATAACCTGCGACGCCGGTTTTTGCGTTCTTGATACGGAACGTTTGCTTTCCCTTCGGAGAAACCGGACCAACGTTCGCCGTTTCCGTAGCGATTACCTGGCCATTCGGTCCAAGGAACTCGACAACCAGCGGATATGTCTTCGCTGCCGTTCCACGGTTCTCGATCTCACCGGCGAGAACGGTTCCTTCACTGTTACGCGTGAATTCCGTGAATGCGACCCTCACCGGCATTTTCTCGGACTTGGTGTTGTAGTACACGAGCGAGTCGTTGTATTTCTTTGCAAGCGCCCCTGTCTTCGGCGCTTTTTTCAGCATCCCGACATAGTTGAACGCGTACAGAAGCCAGTTGTCCGGATTGCTCGGGTCAAGGGCGACGAGCTTGTCGATTACCGGATTCACCTTTTCATTTTCGCCGGCCTGGATGTAGCTCGCCGCGAGATTGTTGAGGGCGTCGCGCTGATACGGGTTGCGCGTCGCAACGGCGTTGAAGAGAAGCGCTGCATCGTCAGGGCGCTTGTTCTGCGATGCGACCACGCCGGCCTCAAGGAGCGTTGCTTCTGCGTACCTCGAAGGATCGGAGATCATCGGAGCGTAGATCTTTCCGAACTGCGCGCTGTCGCCAGCCGCGATGTACATCTTGGAGATGTTCGAGACTGCGGTAGTGCCCTGCACGTCGTCCTTCGTCAGCAACAGCGGTAGCCATCCGGCAATTGCCTCGCGCGCGAGTGCCTTTCTCTCTGCTCCAGTGGCAGCCTGCGCACGAAGCGTCATCGTCGCGGCGATGTCATAGTTCGTGCGGTCTCTGATGTCCTCAAAGGAGCTGTCTGCTCCGGCAGCCGTCAGCGTCTGCTTCGAATACTCGAGCATCACCGGGTAGTTCTTCCGCGCCTTTGCGATGCCGGCTAGCACGCTGTACGCATATGGCGACTTGCGATCTAGCGTCAGCGAGCGGCGGGCGAAAAGCTCCGCGGAATCGAGCTTGTTTTCATTGAGCGCGTTGATGGCCGCGTTCGTGACATTGAGCCAGGCCTTCTGCTGGCGGAAAGGTGCCATGTACGTCGCGCAGGCGGGCGAGCTCTGCTCGACAACGGTAATCGCGGAGTCAGCCGCCGCGAAAATGTCGATCGTCCCGGACGGATCAGTCGCAATTCCGACAGCGCTGCGTGGCGATACGGCCTGAGTGGCAGGGAGGTCGAGGAACATCACGTAGGCGGAGCCGAGCAGGAACGCTCTTCCGACCGGGTTGTCGTTCTTGTATCCGGGTCCGGTAAGCGCGCCGACGATGTCCTTCAAATCCTTTGTCGGATTGGCACCACTCTTGGCCAACTGCTGAGCCTTGGTCAAGGACAACGTTGCACGCGCGATCGTCTGCGGCTTGCCCTGCTCGATCTCGCAGGTTGGACCTCCTGTTGCTACAGGCGTCGCTGATTTCTGGGCGATCGCGGGCGTGGCGACTACTATAGTAGTCAGCGCCGCTGCGCGGACAAAAAACGACGGAGAGAAGGCTTTCATCGACTTGCTCCTAAACTTGGTGAACATGGCAAAACTGCCGATCCAGCAGGCTCGGCGGCTGGACTTACAATGGTTGAGAATTTCGGATCGATACTAATATACCCGCCCCCGGCGATCGTTCCACCGCTTCCGCTCTCTGGGGTCAACCCACTAAGCTGGTGCTTAGAATGAGACGCCTCGTCGCTGGCCTTGCCTTTACCCTTGCAGCACTGGGCTGCGCTCCGGAACCGACCGAGCCCGCATCTACCAATCTCGCCGGAGTCTGGAAGGCGAACGCACATCTCTACACCCTTTCGAATTTCCGGCTCGAGATAGTCCAGGAACCGCAGGGAATCGTCAGCGGGAAGTGGTTTGCAGATGGTGACGGCGGCGGCGGCGGATGTCTGGCAGGAGTTCCATGCAAAGCGTTTGGCAATCTCATCGGACGCAACACCGTCTCCCAGGTCGAGCTCGAGCTCCTCGGCGCAGGAAAGTTCGAGGGAGTTCTCAAGCGGGGAACGACGATGCGAGGCATTTTTTCGGTCAGCGCGGATTTCGATACCATCACTTTCGTCCGAACGTCCCCCACCGTGTCGGCGAATATCTACTCACGCGGCAACTAGTTGAGTCACGCCTCCACGCACCGGAAGGCGATCGAGCATCTGAAGGCCGTCGATCCGGTGATGTCCGATGTCATCGCGCGCGTCGGCAAATGCACGCTCGAGCCGCGCGCGGAGTGGACCCACTTTGACGCGCTCGTCAGGTCTATTGTCTACCAGCAGCTGTCAGGGAAAGCCGCGGCGACGATTCACGGCCGCGTTCTGACCTTGATTGGCGATGGGGCCGAGGCGCCGTCGAAGATCATTGCGACATCCCACGATGCGTTGAGAGCTGCCGGATTGTCGAATCAGAAAGCGAGCTATGTGAGAAACCTCGCTGAGCACGTGCTAGACGGATCGTTGCCCGTGAACTCGCTCCACGAGCTGACGGACGATGAGATCATCACTGCGTTAACCCAGGTGAAAGGCATCGGTCGCTGGAGCGCGCAGATGTTCCTCATGTTCCGGCTTGGACGACCCGACGTGTTGCCGGATCTCGATCTCGGGATACAAAAAGGCATCCAGAAAGCGTATCGGATGAGAAAACTGCCAACTCCGAAGCAAGTTTTATCACGAGGAGCGAAATGGGCGCCACACCGGACGATCGGGGCCTGGTATATGTGGAGAATACTTGAAGTCGAGTAACTCCCCACGGCCAAACCCGATAATCTTCAGTATGCCAATTACCGAATTCGAAAACCTCCCAGACTCCGCTCGCGTTTGGGTGTATGGGTCAGAGCCAGCGCTCAATCAGGCGAACACCACCGAAATGTTGAGCGAGGTGGACAGGTTTCTTGCCGGCTGGAGAGCGCATGGTCTTCCCCTGCACTCGGCACGCGATTGGGCCGACGACCGCTTTCTGACGATCGCCGTTGACCAGGAACAGGAGGGCGCTTCTGGCTGCTCGATCGACGGACTCTTTAGAACTCTCAAGTCTCTCGAGACAAGCATCGGCGGTCAACTCGTTACGAGCGGGCTCGTCTACTATCGCGGCCGCGACGGCGAAATACGCGCAGTCCCGCGGGACGGGTTCACGGAGTTGAGCAAGCAGGGCGAGATTGACGACAGCACCGAGGTCTTCGATCTGTCGGTCACCAAGCTTGGCGAGTGGCGTGCGCGCTTCAGATCTCGAGCAGCCGACTCGTGGCATGCATCGCTGATGGCGTAAGGCCTTAGTGAAAGTCCGCACGACGTACCTGACGTTCAATACGAAGAAGCGTCAGGAAATCATCGATATCACCGATGACGTCGAAGCGTGTCGTGCCGCGGCGGGAATCACCGAAGGCTTCGTGCTCGTATCGGCGATGCACATCTCGGCTTCAGTGTTCGTGAACGACCACGAGCCAGGATTATGGAAGGACATCCTCGACTGGCTCGAGAATCGTGTGGCGCCATGGTCGCCGGAGGAGTATCGGCACAACACCGGAACTGGCGAGGATAACGCCGCGGCACATCTAAGGTCGCTGACCATCGGGCACGAAGTCATTGTTCCTGTTACGAAAGGAAAGCTCGACTTTGGCCCGTGGCAGCGAGTGTTCTACGGCGAGTGGGACGGTCAGCGGTCGAAACGTGTCGTACTGAAAGCGATGGGTGACTAGCTAGACCCGGTGCGTGTCCGCGCGCCAGTTCTTCACGGCCTTCTTGATGTCGTTCTGAGTCTTGAATTCCCCGGTCATGGTGCGGTGAGCGAGGTCGGGAGCTTCTTCATCAGAAGCAAATCTCAGTGCAACCAACTGGCCCGGCGTAAGCTCACCGACTTTGTCGCGGTGCTCGGCCGGTAGCAATGATGCGAGCCGGAGACGCTCTTCGAGGCGAATGACGCGGTCTTGAGCTTTCAGCGCCATTATTCGTGCGACCAACGCAAACAACAAGAGCGTGAATGCGACGACGACAACCCAGACGTGATACATGGTTTGATAGCGATAGAGCCGCGCTGCTTCGACCCCGATGTTAATGAGCAGGATCGGGATTGTGAAGAAATGAAACGCGGGGACGAACTGTCTATGCGACTTGAAGTCCTGCGCCATAGGGTCTCCTTATTGGGTGCCACAAGATACGGGGCGATCTGCGTGTTGGCCACGAAAAGGAGCTTCGGGAACGCGAGTCTAGCTTGCGGAACAATCCTTCAAAGCCGACGCCGCGTAGCGCTTCAAGCGCGTAATCATTGCATTCAAGCCGGATTCACGAGCGCCAAGGCCGATGCTCTCCATGAGGGTCCTGACGAAATCAGACGGAATCGCAAGAGTTGTTTCCGGCGACTGTCCGTTGACCGCTCCGAAAATGATCGCGAGCACGGCCGCGATAGTTGGCGACTGGCGAACGTTGAGGTCTGCATGGAAAAACATCTTGCCATCGACGACTTCTGGAACGATGTCCACACGTGTCTGACATTCCGGCACCGTGAAATTCGTCCGGTCGATATCCTTCAGTCTCTCCGGAAACGGCTCGAGCTTCTTCGAGTACGAAACAAGCGCCTGCATCTTCTCTTCGCGTGTCATTGAACGGAAGAGTTTCAATACTCGGTCGATCGACGGCGGAATGGCTGGAGTAGTTGGGTCCGGCATGGGGTGAAATCTAACGGTAGAAAATCATGCTACCCACGATAGTTACCGCGATGTTTTCGCGTACTGCCTCACTGCCAGCGTAAGAATCAGAACTCCCATTACCGTGAGAATCATCAACGGTCTAGCGATGTCGACCATGTTCGCCCCCTTCAGGAGAATGGCGCGCATGATCCCTATTATGTGTTTTACCGGGTTCATCTCGGCAAGCCACTGTGCCCACGTCGGCATCGAGCGAACTGGCGTAAAAAGACCGCTCATCAGCAAGTAGACGAGGATCAGGAAAAACGAGATGAACATCGCCTGCTGCTGGGTATCGACGAGCGTCGACACGTAAAGTCCGATTCCGAGCGCCACGACGAGATAGACCGCCGCGGAAAAGAACACCAGCACCAGACTTCCTCGCATTGGAACGTGGAACACCAGGCCGGCGACGATGAGTCCAATCGAAAGCATCCCCATCGCAATCGTCCACAACGGAATGAGTTTCGCGGCAATGAACGCGCTTCGCGGGATGGGCGTCACGTTCAGCTGGTCGAGAGTGCCGAGCTCCTTCTCACGGACGATATTCATGGCGGTCAGCAGGGTTCCGACCAGGGTGAGCAGCTGCACCAGGATTCCCGGGACCATGTAATCCCTGTAATCCAACTCGGCGTTGTACCAGCCGCGGGTGCGAATGTCTATTGCCTGTGCACCCGCGGCCATTGGTTTTACGCTCGCGCTAATATCGCGTGAATATGCAGCGATGATCTGCTGAGCATATGAGTTCGTAACTCCCGCGAGCGCGCCATCCTCGGCATTGAAGATGATCTGCAAGCCTCCGATTCCCGTTCGGACAATGTCGTTCTCGAATCCGTGAGGAATCGTGAGGATCATCCCGGCGCTGCGATTGAGGATCGACTGGTTCGCCAAGTCGGACGACGCAGACGCACCAACAACGCCGAAACGGCGGGACGCGATAAGGTGATCGACCAAGCCGCGCGATGCGTCTGTGTGATCCCTGTCAACCAGATACAACCGCGCAGTTTTGACCTCAAAGGTGGCAGCCGATGACAACACGACGAGCTGCACGAACGGCATCAGTATCATCTGGCGCAGCATGACTTTGTCGCGGAATATCTGCAGGTATTCTTTCCGCAGCAGAACCTTGAGGATGCGCAGATTCACGACATCCTCGGTTTGAATGCACGCACCGCAATCGTCATGAGAACCAGCGTCATCAGCGCGAGGACCAGCGTCTCGCGCCACAGGTACTGGAGGCCGACGCCCTTCAGCATGATTCCGCGCGCGATTACAATAAACCACCGCGCCGGCACGATATTGCTGACTATCTGAAGAAACTTCGGCATGCTCGCGGTTGGAAACACCATCCCGGAGAGCAGAGAGCTCGGCAGCATGGTCGCGAGAAGAGCGATCAGCATCGCAACGCGCTGTGACGTCGTAACGGACGCGACCAGCACGCCAATGGAAAGCGACACCATGGAATAGAGGATGCTCTCGAAGAGAAGCAGTATGAGACTGCCTCGAAACGGAACGTGAAAGATGAGCCAGGCAGCGAGCAGCGCCGTGATCACGTTGGCGAATGCCAGCCCGAGGTATGGCAGAACTTTCCCGACAATGATTTGCCACGGGCGCAGCGGCGAGACCAGCAGAATCTCGAGTGTGCCTCGTTCTTTCTCTCTCGAAAGAGAAATAGCCGTCATCAGCGCCGACACGAGAGTCAGGACCAGCGCGATCAGCCCAGGAATAAAAAGATTTACGCTTTCAAGAGTGGGGTTAAATCGCATCCGTACTTCAGGAAGGATGCGAACTGTCTGCGGGCGACGCGAACCCAGCTCCGTCTCATAGCCCGTGATCACCGCGCGAGCATACGTCTGCATCGTCGTCGCGGTGTTCGGGTCTGACGCATCGACAGCAAGCATCACACGCGCCGGGCCGCCGGACTGCAAGTGCATGGCGAAGTCGGGCTCGAATTCCAATGCGACGTCGATCGCTCCACGCCGGAAAAGCGGCTCGACGGACTGAATCGTCGGGGTGACAGCGATGATTTTGAACCGATGCCCGGCTGTGAACCGGGCTCGGAGGGCGAGGGTGGCGTAATCAGGTGAAGGATCGATGACCACCAGTCGCACGTCGCGCACATCACTGCGAAGCGCGTATCCGAAAAGAATCACCTGTACGAGCGGCATCATCAGCAGGATCGTCAGGGTCTGCTTGTCGCGCAGGATGTGGCGCAGCTCCTTGATGATGAAGGCGAGCAGCGTCGAACTCATGACGCGCGGGCCAGGCGTACGAAGATCTCGTCAACCGTACCGACATTCCACTTGGTCTTGAGCTCCTTCGGTGTGCCAAGCGTGACGATGTGACCATCAACCATGATGGAGATGCGATCGCAGTACTCGGCCTCATCCATGTAGTGCGTGGTGACGAAGACCGTGGTACCGCGCGCGGCCGCAGCATAGATCAACTCCCAGAACTGACGCCGCGTTATCGGATCGACACCGCCTGTTGGCTCGTCGAGGAAGACAACGGCAGGCTCATGAAGAAGCGCGACCGAGAAGGCGAGCTTCTGTTTCCATCCCAGCGGGAGCCGGCCGACGAGCTGATTGGTGAGACCGAGAGTCTTTAGCATCCTCGATGCCCTCGCCGCGATCTGCGCATCGTCAAGTCCGTAGATGCCGCCGTAGAGCGCGATGTTTTCCAGGACGGTAAGATCTTCGTACAGTGAGAACCGCTGGCTCATGTATCCAATGCGCCGGCGGACCTGCTCCGTCTGCGTCGCGATATCCAATCCCGCGACGTGGGCCGAACCCGAAGTTGGCGCGAGAAGGCCGATGAGCATCTTGATCGCCGTCGTCTTGCCCGCGCCGTTGGCGCCGAGGAAGCCGAATACTTCGCCGGCGCCGACGTCGAAGGAGACGTTGTCGACGGCAGTGAATGAGCCGAAACGTCGCGTGAGATCGCGGACGACGATTGCCCGCTCCCTGGCACCCGGTTCGGTCATGGCGCGGGCTGGGCCGGAGCTGACATCAGCTCCATGAAGCTGTCTTCGATACCGGCCGAGATTGGGTGAGAGGTAGCGTCGGCGAAGCCCTGGGACTGCATGTACTCGTCGAGCTCTGACGAAACGGTCGCGGCATCTCTATCCGGACGATCGTCGGTGTAGTGGAGCTCAGCGCCGAAGGGATAGACCGAGTGCGCATGCGGCGCTCTGCGTAGAGAGAGCAGCAGCTGGTACCGATCCGCGCCAGTAACTGAGACGAGCGGAAGCGGGTAGTTGCGGCCAATGTCCCGGGGCGGATCGATCTCGAGCAACCGTCCGCCCTGGACGAGAGCGACCCGATCGCATCTCATTGCTTCGTCCATGTACGGCGTCGATACCACAACTGTGAGGCCCGAGTCGCGCAGCAACCCGAGCTGATCCCAGAACTCGCGGCGCGAGACTGCGTCGACTCCGGTTGTGGGCTCGTCGAGAAAGAGAATGTCGGGTCGGTGCACAAGCGCGCATGACAGCGCGAGCTTTTGCTTCATTCCCCCGGATAGCGCATCGGCTCGGCGTTCAGCAAAAGGTTCGATTTGTTTATAGATCGGGGCGATCAAGTCATAACCCTTCTCCACCGTAGTCCCAAATACCGAGGCGAAGAACGACAGGTTCTCGGCGACAGTGAGATCGCCGTACAGAGAGAAACGTCCGGGCATGTAGCCCACGCGCGACCGGATGGCCCACAGATCGCGCACGACGTCGAGACCGAGTACTGTCGCCGTCCCGCTGTCAGGGAGAACGAGGGTGGTGAGGATACGGAAGAGCGTGGTCTTTCCCGCGCCGTCTGGTCCGACGAGCCCGAAAATCTCTCCGTCGTTCACGTCGAACGTGACGTCAGTGAGTGCTTCTGTTTCGGCAAATTTTTTCGAGACGTCGCGTACCACAACAACCGGATCGCTCATGTGCGTGCAGAAGCTGGCGCAAGGTTCACGTCAGCGGGCATTCCGATCTTCAGCAGACCGTTCCTGTTGAGGACGACAACCTTGATTGCGTAGACGAGATCGGCGCGCTCGTCGCGAGTCTGTACGGGTGTCGGCGTGAACTCTGCCTTCGAGGATATCCATTCTACACGGCCAGGTATCGCGGCCAGCTTGCCATCGCCACTGTCCACGTTGACCTGCACCGTCGATCCAAGCCGGATAGCGTGAAGTTGCTGTTCCGAGACGTAGGCTCGAAGAATGAGGGAGTCGAGATTCGCTATTCGATACAGCGGCTGGCCGGGCTGCACGACTTCACCGGCATGGGTGAACGTCGCGAGCACGGTTCCCTCTTGTGGGTTCACGATTCGGCTTCGCGAAAGCGTTTCCCGGATCTGGGCGACTCGTGCTTCGCCGGACGTCGTCTCCTTTCCAGCGGCAACTGCCTGCGCGCGAGCGGCACCGATCTGCGCAACAAGCACTTTGTAATCGCGCTCGGCCTGGTCGAGCTGTTGTGCTGTCGCCGCCCTCTGATTGAACAGACGCCGAGTGCGCCCGTAGGTGCGAAGCGCGATTGCTCGCTGTACTTCGAGCACGCTTATCTGGTGCCCAACCTCTGTTGCCTGCGATGCGGTTGCTTCTCGTTGCGCGACGAGCTGCTCCCGTTGAAGGGAAAGCTGCGCGGTATCGACAAGACCAACGACCGCGCCACGAGCTAGTCGGACGCCCTCAGCCGGAGAGAATGAAAGCAGCTGTCCGCCGGTCTGGGCCGCGACGACGACTTCATTCGCCTCGAAGGTGCCGTACGCGTCAGGCTGGCGGCCGCGGTTGCATGCTGCCAGAACAACGGTTAATAGAATGATCAGGCGTCGCATCAGCGAACCTCTATCCCAAGGGTGGTGAGCAGGTGAGCGCGAGCCTGGGCGAGCTCGACGCGGTGTGATGCCCGAGTCAGGCGTGCGGCGAGTACGTCGGTCTGCCGATCGACATAGTCGGCGGAGGTGATTACTGCTTCCGCGTAACGGGCGCGAGTTTCGGTGAGAATCCTTTCGCGAAGTGCGATGATCTCATCATCCTCTGAAAGCGTGGTCTCCAGTCGATCGATCGAAGCGAGGTCCTGTTGGACTCCGCGTTGCAGCGCGGCGGTGAATGCTTTTTCTTCGCTGGTGACTATGCCACGCTGAAGCGAATTAATCTGTCTGTCTCGGGTCGTGACGCCCCAGTTCCACGGCGACCACTGGAGTCGAATGCCGGTGAGCCAGTAGCTGTCGAACTTGTCACTGAGCGGATTGAGCCCCGGGCGGCCATACCCGAGTCGTCCAAATGCAGCAACGCTCGGCTTGATCTGCGATGAGAGAGCATCACTGGTCCGCGCGAGTACGTCGCGCGACTTGTCGAATTGCTGGTACTCGGGGCGAGCACGCAGATCGGCTGCCGCGCTGGCGCTGGCTACTTCCGTCGAAAACTGAGGGGCCGAAAGTGGAGTTGATGGATCGATCGGTTGGCCGACCAGATCCGAGAGAATAGCAATCGCGGCTTTGCGCGTGGCGACCAGTTCTGCCGTTGACTGCTTGCGTCGAAGCAGCTCAACCCTGAGCGCATCGCTCTCACTTGGAAGTGCTGTTCCGGCTTTGACGCGCGCGTCAGCGACTGTGAGCTGTGCTTCGACGTCGGTTATCGTTGTCCGGAGTTCCGCAATCTGCGCTTGAGAGCGGAGCGCAGTAAAGAATGCGGTATTGACCGATTCGGTTATGCCGTAGAGAGCCGTGAGAACGCGCGCCTGCGATTCGGCAGTCTGCGCTCGCTCCACCGCTCGACGTGAAGGGGACGCCGGATCGTAGATACGCTGAGTAGCGTTGAGATGCGCATCGTAGGTATCGTGCGGCGGCTTCGGGAGCGTGACACCCGGCAGCGTGAGCGGTATCATCGCAACGTCCGATTGATATTGCGCCTGGCTTTCGAACGACAGGGCCGGGCGGCGATCCGCGTTGATATCTCTCAGCCGAAGGGCGGACTGCGAAGCGAGAAGCTCGAGCTGCGCTGCACGAGGGTCCTGAGAGAGCGCCGTCGCGCGCAGAGCCGGCAAACGAAGTGAGTCTGCGGGTGTTTGCGCACGGGCCGCATTGAGCGCGGAAGCAGCGATCGCGAGTGACAAAGTGATTCGCATCATGGCCTGAGTGCGCTTTTGATGTAGACCGGAAGCTCTTTGCGCCGCTGCTCGATGAACCTCGAGAAATCGGCGTCGTCGAATCCGAACGCAGCGTTGATCATCGGACGGGCGGCGAACGGAAAAACGCAAAGAGAAAGGAGGTTAACGAAGAACTGCGTGACGCTGATCCGGCGCATTCTCCCCGCGCGCGCTTCGGTTGCGAGTTGTTTGTCGAGCCTGTCGAATGCTGGTCGAGTGAACGTTCCGAGCTCACTGCCGGTTACTTCGCCGAGTAGCTGGGGGATTCGCTCGGGATGGTGGTGGAGCTCGGAGAGGACGTAGCCCGGGAGGAACGGTGTTGCTGCCATCGTCGTGAGGTAGGTGTCTACGATGCGGTCGATCTTCTCGATGACCGGCATTTCGCCGCCAGCGATTTGAATGAGGGCGGGGAACATCTGCCCGGCCGTTTCGCGGAAGACTGCTTCGCTCAGTTTTTCCTTCGAGCGGAAGTAATAGTGAAGCAGTGCCTGATTGACGCCCGCTTCCTCGGCGATCTCCTGCATGCGAGCGCCCGAGGTGCCTCTCTTGATAAAGACTGCTTTTGCTGCAGCGAGGATGCGTTGTTCGGTCTCGCCGTCGAGCGCGGCTTTGGCAACTTTTTTCTTAGCCATACGATTTAATTAAACAATTAAACAAATGCTTGCAAGAGGGGATGAGAGATCCGTTGGCATGAATCTCTCCCTTTAAATGATTGCTGAACTTTTGAATGGACTACTTCAACGGGATGGGATCAGGAATGCCAACTAGAAAATCGAGCGCGAGATGGGAAGGCGGACTGAAGGGCGGAAAAGGGACTTTCGAGGGTGAGAGTGGGGGTATCGGCGGTCAGTACAACTTCAGCTCACGGTTCGAGGAAGGAGTGGGATCAAATCCAGAGGAGCTTCTCGCTGCGGCAGAGGCAGCGTGCTTCAGCATGGCGCTCGGGGGAGGACTCGAGAAAAACGGAACGCCGCCGGCGTATGTCGAGACTCAGGCCACGTGCACGGTGAGTCCTCAGTCCGAGGGCGGGTTCAGGATTACAACCATGGAGCTCACGGTAACTGCATCAGTGCCGGGAATTGAGGATTCCAAGTTTCAGGAAATAGTTCAGGCAACATTGAATGGATGCCCGGTTTCCAAGTCGCTTCACGGGAACGTCGATATCACGGCTAAGGCGACGCTCGTTTAGTCTTCCGGACATTCGCGGTTCGATCATCCGTGCCCGCTGAGCTAGTGCCAGCGCGACCTATTTGAGAAACGGATCGGACGAATGGATTGACGGAATAGGGACGGAACGTCTTTCGTACGGTAGGGGCATTTTGTTTTGGGGAACTACGTCGAGAGCGGTTGACCAAAAATTTAATCTGTTCGCGTAATTCCGTCCCTTATCCGTTAATCCATTCGTCCAATCCGTGATCAAACAGGTGCGATTGAGCTAATCAGCCGAGACGAGAGATCCACTACGCGATCCGGAATTCTCCCGATTCCCAGATGTGTCGCGCGTCGCAGGCATCGCAGTTTCCGCATGACCACGATGGCAGCACCTCTTCACCGAAGTGTTCGAGAATGAACTTCGTCCGGCAGTCGGTGGTCTGACAGAAATCAATGATCGTCCGAAGCTTTCGCTGGTCATTCTCGCGGCGCTCTTCGTAATCGGTCAGATCGTGGCTCAAGTCGCACGACGTGAGATTTCCCTGGAGGCGCTGCCATTTTCCGCCGCGATGCTCGCGTACCAATCCATGCCGCTTGAGCAGCGCGAATACGATTTTCGCTTTTCGCTGCGGCACTTCGGTGATATCAGCGATGTCGCCCAAGGCCACGGGCATGTCGAGGGGATACTTCTCGAGCGCGAGCGCGACTTTAGCTGCCTCTTCCACTTCCGGGTACTTGCCGCCCAGAAAATACGACTGGATGCGCTTGTCCTCGACTCTGTATAGAACGGTGCATGTTGCCGGCGTCCCATCTCGGCCCGCGCGTCCCGCTTCCTGATAGTAGGACTCGATCGAACCCGGGAAGTGATAATGCACGACGAACCGGATGTCCTGCTTGTCGATGCCGAGTCCGAAAGCATTGGTGGCGATAATCGCCTTCACCTTGCCCGTCATGAACGCATCCTGCACCTGCTTTCGTTCGGCTGCCGGCCGCTTTCCGTGGTACAAACCGATATTGTATCGCTCTTTAAGCTGATCATGGAGCCGTTCTGCTTCCTTCACCGTTGCGACGTAAATGACGCCCGAGCCTTCGGTCTCATTGAGGATCTGCTGGACGATTACGTCCTTCAAACCATCATTGACGGTGCGCCTGACCTCAAAACGAAGGTTTGGTCTCGCGAAGCCGGTGATCGTGACGTGCGGATCGACCATGCCGAGCTGGCGAACGAGGTCGTCCTGAACCTCCTGGGTCGCTGTAGCGGTTAGCGCCAGGATCGGAGGTCTGCCCAGCCGCTTCGCGATGGAGCCTAAAGAGAGGTAGTCCGGTCTGAAATCGTGTCCCCACTGGCTGACGCAGTGTGCCTCGTCGATCACGAACAGGGCGATGTCGCGTCCGAGGAGGCGCTCGAAGAATTCGCGATCCTTAAAGCGTTCGGGGGTGAGGTAGAGCATCTCCCCTTCTCCCGCCTCGATCTGCCGATGTGCCTCACGGGTTTCGCCCGTGGACAGATGCGAATGCACAGCGACAGCATCGACACCCTGTGCGAACAGCTTGTCTTTCTGGTCCTTCATGAGCGCGATGAGCGGGCTCACGACCACGGTGAGGCCGGGAAGGGTGAGAGCTGACAGCTGATAGATGAGAGACTTGCCGCTACCTGTTGGCATGACGACGAGTGCGTCGCGTCCGTGCAGCAACGCGTTGATCGGCTCCCACTGTCCCTTCCTGAAATCGCCGTGGCCGAAGCGGTTGCGGAGCAACTCGCGAACTGCGGCTTTGGAATACTTCATTGAAATGCCAGTCTTCGCATGATCTATTCCGCCGCGTTGGGGGGCCGGTAGTTTACGCTTGTGAAACAGAGCGATAGAACTAAACGCCCAGCGCGAAGACCATCCGGATTTTTCGCGACGACCGCACCAGGTCTCGAAGCAATGCTTGCCGAAGAAATTGCAAACCTGACGGGGCGGGGTGGACAGGCCTCGAGCGGCGGCGTGGCTTTCGCCGGCGGGTTGAAGGACATGCGGCGCGTGAACCTCTGGTCCCGAATTGCAAACCGGGTCGTAGTGCGGGTCGACGAATTTCATTCATCGACCTTTCACGAGCTCGAGCGAAAGGCGAAGCAGGTTGATTGGGCACGCTTTGTCACGAGTGGTCAATCGGTTCGCTTTCGAGTTACGTGCAAAAAATCGAAGCTATATCACTCCGATGCCGTCGCGGAACGGCTTGCCGCTGCGGTGAACGCCAAAGTGGGTGGAAATAAGCACGTCATCACTCGCGAGGATATCGAGGACGACGATCCTAGTACCGAGAATGCCAATGCGCCCGATGCTCAACTGTTCATCGTACGAATCGTGGACGATGTGTGCTCGATCAGCGCGGACAGCTCGGGTGAGCTGCTGCACCGTCGCGGTTATCGTCAGGCGGTTGCAAAGGCGCCGCTGCGTGAGACGATCGCCGCTGCGATGATAATCGGCAGTGGCTGGGACATGAACTCACCGCTACTGGATCCAATGTGCGGAGCGGGGACTATCGCTATAGAGGCGGCGATGATGACGCGACGAATCGCGCCAGGCTTGAACCGCCAGTTCGCGTTCGAGAGCTGGCCGCGGCACGACTCCGACGCCTGGACCGCGGAGATCGAAGCCGCGCGAGGAGAGAAACTCGAAAAATGTCCTTGTCGCATTGTCGCATCGGACAGGGACGAAGGCGCGATCACGGCGGCGATTACAAATGCGGAAAGGGCCGGTGTGTCCGGCGATATCCAGATAGAGAAACGCGCATTGTCTGCAGCCGATTTGCCGGACGAGCCATACTGGATCGTCACCAACCCGCCATACGGCATGCGCCTCGGTGAAGGTGGCTCACTGAGGGACCTTTACGCGCAGCTTGGAAAAATCGTGCGTTCGAGGGGCGGCAGTCACGTCGCGCTTCTGTCAGCGGATTCCGAACTCGAAGATCAGATGAAGATGTCGCTTCGCGAAGTTTTCCGAACCAGCAACGGAGGTATTCCGGTTCATCTGATGATCGGAGGTTTATGACCGAAGGAACAATCTACTCGATCAACACGTCGCCCGGCGGGGTTCCGAAGCTTCCCGTTCCTGACGCGATGGTGACGGTGATGGGTCTCGATACTGACAGCCACCGGAACTTGAAGTACCACGGAGGCCCGGAACGCGCCGTCTGCATTTTCGCGATCGAGCGAATCCTCGCGCTTCAGGAACAGGGCCACCCGATCGGAACAGGGACAACCGGCGAAAACCTGACCCTCGTGGGAATTGATTGGGATCTGGTGGTTCCCGGAGCGATGTTAGAAACCGGCGAGAGCCTGATGGAGGTTGTGTCATATACGACGCCGTGTCGTACAATCCGCGAGTCGTTCACCGACGAAAAGTTCTCTCGGTTGTCACAAAAGCATTTTCCTGGATGGAGCCGGGTTTACGCGCGCGTGATCAGGGAGGGGATGGTCCGAACCGGAGATCGCGCAGTTTTGACGCCCGCTGAACTACCGCGATCCAAAGGGTGGATCGAGTCGCTGTTTCCGTGAGAGCCGACCGCTGACTACTGAACGGCCAATGGCTACCAGTTGAACACTTCCCGACCCGCCTAACAAAAGCGGTCCCACTTTTGAATAGTAAGATTGGCAGTATCGGCATCACCGCCGGGCTACGACGAGCTCGGCGCGGCGTTGCCTCATCCTATTGTTCAGGAGCCGGCCGTGGAAATCGGCGACACAATCGAAACTCAGAACGACCCCGACCTGCCCCGAAAGCGTGGTCGCAAAGACGCTCGCGCCAATCTCGCGGACGCGGGAGCAACCGCCACTACTGGAGCACGGCGACGGAACGGCGGCACACGCTCTCGCGGGAACGGGAACGGAAACGGAAATGAGGGCGGTTCAGGGGGCGCCCACCTGACCGATGTCCTGGCCGCACTAAGGGACCTCCGCGACGGCGACTTCACTGTCCGTCTTCCAAGCTCCGACGACCAGATCCTCGACGAAATCGCATCCGCGTTCAATGGAATCGCCGAGCGCAATGAGCGATTGATGTCGGAGTCGGTTCGAGTCAGCACGACGATTGGGCGCGAAGGACAGATGAATGAGCGCGCATCGATCGGCAGAGTGACCGGAGGATGGGCAACGATCACGAGCTCGATGAACGCATTGATCACCGACCTCGTGTCGCCGACCACCGAAGTCGCGCGCGTTCTAACCGCTGTCGCCGAAGGCGACCTCCAGCAGAAAATGACGCTCGAGATCGACGGCAAGACGGTTCAGGGCGAGTTCCTGCGCATCGGAACTACGGTGAACACGCTCGTTGACCAGCTTGGCGCATTCGCATCCGAAGTAACGCGCGTCGCTCGTGAAGTCGGTACCGAGGGACGACTGGGGGGACAGGCAAACGTGCCGGGCGTCGGCGGCACCTGGAAGGACCTCACTGACAACGTGAACTTCATGGCCTCGAACCTCACAGGCCAGGTGCGAAACATCGCCGATGTCACGACAGCCGTCGCACGAGGTGATCTCTCCAGAAAAATCACGGCCGACGCAAAGGGAGAAATTCTCGAGCTGAAGAACACGATCAACACGATGGTCGATCAGCTCTCAGGCTTTGCATCCGAAGTAACGCGTGTTGCTCGCGAAGTGGGTACGGAAGGCAAGCTCGGCGGACAGGCGAATGTGCCGGGTGTGGGCGGAACGTGGAAAGACCTCACCGATAACGTGAACACACTGGCCGGAAACCTCACGAGTCAAGTGCGGAACATCGCCGACGTGACAACAGCCGTGGCAAAGGGAGATCTCTCCCGGAAAATCACGGTCGAAGCGAAGGGCGAAACGCTCGAGCTCAAGAACACCATCAACACGATGGTGGAACAGCTCTCAGGGTTCGCATCAGAAGTAACTCGTGTAGCTCGCGAAGTAGGAACCGAAGGAAAGCTTGGCGGTCAGGCAAGCGTGCCGGGAGTAGCCGGAACGTGGAAGGACCTGACTGACAACGTGAACTTCATGGCGTCGAATCTCACGGGCCAGGTGCGAAACATCGCCGACGTGACGACGGCCGTCGCAAAGGGTGACCTGTCACGAAAGATCACCGCAGACGCGCAGGGCGAAGTGCTCGAGCTCAAGAACACGATCAATACGATGGTGGACCAGCTCTCCGCATTCGCTGCTGAAGTAACACGCGTGGCGAAAGAAGTAGGAACCGAAGGAAAGCTTGGCGGACAGGCAGAAGTGCCGGGAGTGGGCGGAACGTGGAAAGACCTCACCGACAACGTGAACGCCATGGCCTCGAACCTCACGGGCCAGATCAGAAACATCGCCGACGTGACGACTGCCGTTGCGAAGGGAGATCTGTCACGAAAAATCACCGTTGACGTGCAAGGTGAGATCCTGGAGCTCAAGCAAACCATCAATGCGATGGTGGACTCGCTCCGAATCTTTGCCGGCGAAGTAACACGCGTGGCGAAGGAAGTGGGCACGGAGGGAAAGCTTGGCGGACAGGCAGAAGTGCCGGACGTTGCCGGA
>JBDSBT010000012.1:0-3227 GCA_039921425.1 Gemmatimonadaceae bacterium
ATTCCGCAGATGGGCGTACACTGGACCGATCCCAGCTCCCCGTCATCGAGCGGACAGCCGTTCACGAAGGAATTCATCTACGGCTCGTGGGACGGGTCCTTCACGTTCTATGAGCCGATGGTGGCCAAATCGCTGCTGGAGGCAAAGCCGGCGATGTCGGTTACGACGATCAAGCTGCCTTCGCGCTACGCAAAGCCGGGCGTTTATCCGACGTCGTACACAATTGGCTACGATGGCAACGCAAAGGAATACCGGATCGAAATCAGCGGTCTCAGATAAAAACTGAAGTCACCCGTCGAAACCGCTAATCTGTGCTTTCAGCGTGATCGACGGCCAAACGGGCAAAGAAACGAGCAAACGAGATACTACCAAGAAAAAGCTCCATCGCCGAAAGGACGATGGAGCCATCATTTAGCAAGTCGGGGCGACTGGATTTGAACCAGCGACCTCCTGCTCCCGAAGCAGGCGCGCTACCGGGCTACGCTACGCCCCGATGATAGCTCGCTCGAGCCGTCCAGCACTCGAGCAAGCGTAACATAATCTCCTACCGCTTGGGCACCAACACCCGCGCTGCCAGCGGCTCGACCGTCACATCGAACGGCGAATCGCCAATCAACTCACCATCCGCCTGACCCGGCCTGGCCGGGTCGGTCTCGAGCCTGAATACATATCCGGCGATGTAACGAATGCATGGATCGGGAGCAAAGTTTTTCCTTGCCATCCGCCACAGAATTCTCACTGCATCCACCCGATTGCCGGGCGAATAGATGCACGCATCCAACATCCCGTCATCGCGGCGAATTCCGTCCCCAAACGCGAGACGGTTGTTCATCACCGCGCCAAAATTCGCAATCAATACCGCCGAGGCCCGCGCTTCGATCAGGACGCCATCGACGGTCAATCGCACCGTGAACTTCTCCAGCCGCGTGAACGCTCGCGCGGCGGCAATCACGTACGCGAAAAAGCCGATTCTTCGCTTCAACGGCCCAGGTGCATACGCGATCATCGTCGCATCGAGACCGACACCCATCCCGATCATGAACCTCTGCCCGGTGCTCAACAGGCCCAGATCGACGCGGGCCTCGTCGCCGCCGAGCAACGACTTGACCGCCTTCCGGACGTTGCCGGATGTGCCGAGCGTGCGTGCGACCACGTTGCCGGTGCCGCCGGGAAGAATCCCTACCGGCGGGCCGGTGTGACAAAGCGCTCCGACCACTTCTATAGCAGTGCCATCACCGCCCAGGGTGAAAACCGCGTCATATTCGCCGCCGTGTCTTGCCGCCAGCTCCGCCGCGTGTCCCGGCGCCTCCGTGCTCAGGATTTTAAGTTCTATGCCGGCTTCAGCGAACGCGGCCGCGGCCTTACGCACCATCCTTGCGCCGCGGCGAGACGCGGGATTGACGATGAGCAGGACGCGGCGAAAATCAGCAGCGCTCACGACAGCTCTTTTCAAGTTGGCCTGAGCTCATGATCTGTAGAATTGACCGCATGCCTCGTTTTGGAGCGTCGCTGGCTGCCAGGGGAGTCTTACGCGGCGCACAAAAGCCTTTTCGCATCGTGCACGATACCCGTCAAATGGTTCGCCGTAAACGTGGGAGGATAAATTGACGAAGTTCAGTATCGGTCAAGGTGTTCGGACCGGGTGTCTGCTCGAGGGGTATGCGCGAGGGGTAGGCAACGCTCAACGCGCCACCCTAACTTGTACACGATGCTCATCCCCAGACTATTCCTCATGGCCGCGCTCGCGGTGCCGTTGCGCCTGAATGCCACTGCAACGGTCCCGACAGGCCTGTTCGTCGCAACGCTTCTCAACTCGCATCCACTTCCTCGCATAGAGCGAGTACCGTCCGAGGATGGATGGGAACACTGGTTCAAGCTCGAGCAGGGACTGATCACGCTTCGGCCTGACGGACGTTTCATCGCGTCGTTCAAATACTATCGGCAGCACGTCGCTCCGCGGGCCGCAGTCCGGCCAGGACCACTTTTAAGTGAGACCTACAAGGGTCGATTCTCGGTGCGCGGAAGTCAGATCACGTTCAACCCCGACCCGAACAAGCAGAGCAAGCACCCGCCGCCGCTCATTGGCACGATAATCGGAAACAGGATGAACATTCCCTACATCGTCGCTCAAGGTCAGAGCAAGCACCCTTTGAGGATGGACATGCAGAAACAGGGAAACTGGTAGTGCCCCGTGCCGCTGTCTCCGCATTTGTCCTGCTATTGGCAGGCTGCAGTGCCAATCCCGCACCCACCCCTCTCAGCCCACCACTTCGTTTTCTCCTCATCAACGACGTCTATTTCGGCGATACTGTTCGCGATGGATCTGCCGGGTTGGCGCGGGTAGCCGCCCTCCGCGACTCCCTCGAGCGCACTGGTCCGGTGACATTCGTCCTCGCCGGCGATTTCATGTCCCCGAGTTTGCTGAGCAAGTGGTATCGCGGTGAGCAGATGCGTCAGGAGCTGAATGCTGCGCGGGTTGATCGGGTCACGTTCGGGAATCACGAATTCGAGCTCGACCGCGATACGCTCATCTCGCGCATTGCGAATTCCCGGTTCAAGTGGACGTCCGCCAACTGCATGATGGCCGATGGTAAGCCTTTCCCCGGTGTGTCGCGTTGGGACACTAGCACAGTTTATGGCGTGAAGATCGGAGTGTTCGGCGTAACTCTCGTCGCTGACTACCGCCGCTATGTGAAATGCAGCAACGCCGATAGCGCAGCCCACGTCGCGATTGGCGAGCTCAATTCCGCGGGCGCGAACATTATCTACGGTCTGACGCACCAGACGAAAGAAGCCGACTCACTCCTCATGCTCCGCGAGCCGGCCATCACCTTCATTCTCGGCGGACATGAACACGAGTGGCATCGAATCCTGATCGGCAACCGTCGCCTGATCAAGGCCGACGCGAATTCGCGGACCGCTCAGTTGCTGACGCTCACTCGAACGGCGAATGGCTGGGCGCAAAGCGATGAGCTCATCAAGATCGACAGGAAGCTTCCGTTCGAGCCGGCAACTCAAGCGGTCGTGACTGCGTGGAACGACAGCATTCTCAAGCGACTAGGTCCGGAGAAGGTGATAGCGACGACGACGTTCGATATCGACGGCCGAGATGCGGTAAACAGAGCCAGGGAATCTGCGCTTGGAGATCTTGTGACTGACGCGATGAGAATTGGAACCGGTGCGGACGCAGCAGTGATGAACTCTGGAACGATGCGCATCGACGACAT
>JBDSBT010000013.1:0-11135 GCA_039921425.1 Gemmatimonadaceae bacterium
TCGTCGATGATGGGACTGATCCTGCTCGTCGGTTTGATCGTGAAGAATGGAATCATTCTGCTCGACTTCACTCGCCATCGCATGAAAGAGGGAGGTCTAGCTCTGGAGCCGGCTATTCGCGAGGCAGCGCGCATCAGACTGAGACCAATTCTGATGACTACGTTGTGCACACTGTTTGGTCTTCTGCCGCTTGCACTCGGACTCGGCGCCGGGAGCGAGCTTCAGAAACCGCTGGCGCTGGCGGTCATCGGCGGTCTCGCGCTCTCAACTCCTATTACTCTCTACTTCGTTCCGACGATTCTCGTCTGGATCAGAGGGAAGGATTACAAGCTTCCGGTCACGGAGAGCGAATTGTCAGCCACAGCGTAACGAGCGTCCCCATTTCACCACGCCTTGACTTAGCTCTATGTGGGTCTAGATTCAGCCTTCTATCGCGGGGTGGAGCAGCCTGGTAGCTCGTCGGGCTCATAACCCGAAGGTCGCGGGTTCAAATCCCGCCCCCGCCATGATGTAAATGGTTTTAAATGCGCGCGGCCGGTCCGAAAGGGCCGGCCGTTTGCATGACCGCGATTGACTCGGTCATGCCAGGGAAGTGAGGCAGGGTAGCTCAGCTGGTTAGAGCACGGCACTCATAATGCCGGGGTCGCGGGTTCGAGTCCCGCCCCTGCTATATACGCCACAACGACTTAGCGCTCCTTTATCGAGGGGCGTTTAGTCCTTGGAAGGCACCTTGGCAGTTATTCGCCTCAATTTGCTGCCTTTAGCGCTCGCCATAACGAGTCGCTTCCTGTTCCCACCTCGTCCGATCTGCGGATCTGGGCTGAAATCGCGCATACTTTGTGAGCGTGATCATCGGGCTTCCGTGCCCGAGCTGAGTTTGCAACTTTGCTAGGGGTGACGAGCAGGCCCGTCGTCAAATGAGCCATTCTGCGGAACACTCGGGGAAGAGCGCGCGAACTGTACGGTATTCGTCCAGGAAATATTCCCTCAAAAACGCCAGGTGTTCGTCGCCAATCGCCGCCGGAGGGCGTTTTGCCTTTTTGTTGCCGGCCGGTACTGGCGGGCTTTCCAGCTTCACACCAAGGAAGCTGCTGATGTCCTCGATGAGACCGGCGGGCCGATCGATGATGTCTTGAAAAAAAGCCACGTGGAGCTGGCGTTCACCAAACACCGACTTCCAGCGGCTGAAGGTCACGGAAGGGAATGAGCGTAGCCGCGTGCCCGGTAGCGCCATGAACTGCTCGAGCGCTGCCAAAGTGGTTTTTTCGCGGAGGCATCGGACGACATTGGATCCCTTTCGCTCCTCTTTCGACAGGAGCTGACCGCGCACATACATGTTGAACGCCGACCACGCCCTGCCGATCGGATCGCGCACCAGAAGGATGATTTTAAGGCGCGGTAACTCGGACCGGATGCTGCTGATTTCCGCGTCGGACAGCATCGAATAAGCAGGCGTGATGTCGCCTGACACGGCCGATCCTTTCGAGCTGAACAGCGCGCAATAATCATCGAGGCCGTGGCCGTTGTTCACGAAGCGGACCCAGCCCTCAGCGAACTCACGATCACGCCTGAGCGCCGTCCTGTAGGGATTGTCCAACGGGTTTGCCGACAACTCTTTTTCAGTGACTGAAAAGAGATTTCGGCACTGGGTCCAATTGTCGGCGTCAATCCCAATCCGGACTTCGCGTTCCAGACAGTTCAAGTCGAAAAAATGCAGCTCCTTGATGGGCGGCATCTGGTAACCGGGGCATAGACGGAGGCTGTCGTAAAGCCAACCTGTGCCGGCCTTTTGCATCCCGATGCATAGGAAGTCAGGCTCGCTTCTGTGGTTTTTCATATTGGGGTGGGGATTGTCACCGAGGCTTCAAAAAAAGAGGAAGGGATTCTCACGTATTCCAGAAGGCCCGCTCGGCCCAGTGCGGTTACGGCAACGGGAGAATAATAATGCCACTGTCGAAAGACTTGCGTCAGACCGGCTCTGCCGCTGGCATCATAGACCTGTTTCAGTTGCTGGTGCTGTCGCCCACGATGCTCCGAGGTCTGCAGTGCGACGGTATCAACGGAGATGCGGCGCACCCATTTCCGCTCCCAACTCTCGTAGTTCATTGCATCGAAGTGGAAGAGGATGAGGCCGTCAATCGAGGTTTTCCGCAGCTCTTTTTTTAAGCTGCGCACCATGTTGTTAGCATACGTATCGATCTCCGCGCTGGCCCGGAACAGTATCTTGCCCTGAACCCGTCGCGCTCCTGCACGTCACGGTACGAGCGAACAATCGCGTTCTCGGGGTCAACAGCGGCGATCCAGACGCCAATACGTTGCTTGTAGTCGAGCCAGAGATCGCCTTCCTCGGGCCAGAATTCCTCGATCGAGCGTGTCTCCAGAAAATCCCCGAGTGTCCATTTCAGCCGTTCCCGGTAAAAGGAATCGAGCCACTCATCCTGACGGCGCAGATAGGCGACGATCTTGACGTCGAAGCCCAGCACGCGAAACCACGCGATCCCCTCCGCCGCATCCATGTTGTGGGGCGCGGAAAGCACTTCCGAGCTGATCACAATCCGGAGCTCTGTACGGCAAAAGTACTAGCAGCTCTTCGCTGAAAGACGCCAGTGGCTGACTCGATTGTTGTTGCGGGCGATAAGCTAACGCTATTGCATGCGATTTGAAGGTCACCTACGTTAGCCACTCGTCGCTTGAACGTCCGTATCCGCCGATGGGCTCACTAGCCAGGGGAGACCGCCGTTGACGCCTTGAAGTACTTTTCAACAAGTCGTCAACGTGGCTATGAGTTCACGGAATTCATAACTTGATTGAGAATAACGCCCGTGCGGTGCCGGATGAAATCAAGAGGCTCTCAGCTGCTCTACGCGGTCAGTATGTGATCGAGCGGGAGCTGGGACGCGGCGGCATGGCCTTTGTGTACCTCGCCAAAGACGTGAAACATCAGCGCAAAGTCGCTGTAAAGGTCCTCCGCCCCGAGCTTTCCGCGACACTCGCGAGCCAGCGGTTTCATCGAGAGATCCAGATCTCAGGTCGTCTTCAGCACCCGCACATACTGGCTATGTTCGATTCCGGAGCGATAGCGGGCCAGTTGTACTACGTAATGCCGTTCGTTGAAGGCGAGACCCTTCGAGAACGACTCCTACGCGAAATGCAGTTGCCTGTCGATCAGGCGGTCACGATCACCTGCGAGATTGCGGAAGCGCTTGGCTACGCGCATTCCCACGACGTCGTCCATCGTGATGTAAAACCCGACAACATCCTTCTGTCCTCAAAGCACGCAGTTGTTGCCGATTTCGGCGTAGCTCGAGCCATTGCCATCGCCGCCGAGGGCGACGAAATAACTCGAGGGCTGGCCATTGGGACTCCCGCCTACATGAGCCCCGAGCAAGCGGCTGGTGACGCACTGATTGATGGAAGGAGCGATATCTACTCGCTTGGATGCGTTTTGTACGAGATGCTCGTTGGCGAACCACCGTTCACGGGTCCGAGCCCGCAAGCCGTCCTGGCCCGGCACATACTCGAGCCGGTCAAGCGCATCACTACCGTGCGGCCGTCGGTGCCGTTGCCTCTTGAGGAGGCCGCGATCAAGGCGCTTTCAAAGGCACCGGCAGACCGATTCGAAACCGCGGAACAGTTTGCGGAGGCCTTGCGAGTTTCGATCAGCCCGGCCACGCGCACACCCACTGACCGCTTGTCGCACCGGCCAAGTACTGGCTCATTGAGTCGCTTCAACGGACCCCATGGGCTAGGAATCGCAGTTCTGCCGTTTACAAATGTCGGCGCTGACGCCGACAAGGAATTTTTCAGTGACGGCATGGCAGACGAGCTGATGAACGCGCTGGCCCGCGTGCCCGGACTGCATGTTGCGTCAAGAAGTTCCGTTTTTTCAGTAAGGGGCAGGCAGCTCAGTCTGGCTGAGATAGGTAAACAGCTCAACGTCGATACGGTCCTTGAGGGGAGTGTGCGCTGGTCCGGGGACGGACTCAGGATCACAGCAGAGTTGAACGACGTCGCGCAAGGCCGAATACTTTGGTCCGGTACGTTTGGCAGAAAGCTGCACGACGTCTTTGCGATTCAGGAGGAGATCACCCGCGCGATTGTCGCAGAGCTTCGGACGAAACTTGGTGAGCCGGACAGTGAACTGCTCATACGCACGTCCACCCGAAATCCGGACGCGTATCAGTCATATCTTCGAGGCCGCTATTGTTGGAATCAGCGAACCCCTCAAGGTCTCGAGAGAGCACTGCAGTTTTTTTCCGAGGCTCTCAAGAGCGATCCCGAGTATGCGTTTGCCCATTCAGGGCAGGCGGACGCCTACATAGCGTTGTCGCAGTTTCAGTATGCTCCTCCGCGTGCGGTACTTCCCAAAGCGGAAGCTGCTGCCAAGAAAGCTATCGAGTTGCAGGAATCACTGGCCGAGGCGCACTTGTCGCTCGCCCATATCTATGAGGTTTTTCACTGGCAATGGGTCGCTGCTGAGAAGGAATTTCTGCGGGCGCTCGACCTGGACCCGAGTCATAGTCGGGCGCATGCCTGGTATGCGGATTGTCTGATGGCGCAGGGGCGGAGTGGTGAAAGCTTTCAGTGGATGGACCGGGCACGGGACCTTGAGCCGCTGTCAGTCCCTATCGAGTTTCAGGCGACGACGCTTCTATATCGGGCGCGCCGATTCGATGATGCAATTGCCGGATACCGTAGGATCATCGAGACTGAACCACAGTACTATGGCGCGCATGTTTTCATCGGATTTGCCTTCGCTAACGGCGGTAGATGCGAGGAAGGTATCGTCGAAATGCAACGCGCCATCGCCGCGATGGGCTCGATACCAGGTCTCGAGACTGCGCTTGGTTGCTGCCTCGCCGGAGCGGGCCGGCGCGATGAGGCTACTGCGTTGCTGAAAAGGATGCTTGAAAAGTCAACCGCGGAGTACGTCGCTCCGGCATTTCCGACGATCCTTCACGGCGCCCTTGGCGAAAGCGACGCCGCGTTTGACTGGTTGGGCAAAGCGTATGAAGAGCGATCTCTGCTAATGGCGCTACTCCAGGTGGAACCTTGTCTCGACCCTCTGCGCGGCGACTCGCGGTTCGACGCTTTCCGGAAGAAAGTATTCGCTTAGGGAGCAGCCGGTACCTGCCAATTGAGCTCCTCGAGGATAATAGGAAAAACGTCTCTCGCTGAATCGCGGCCGATAAAGCAGTCCATGTGACCGTAACCACGGATCACCCTCCGTGTTGCTGACTGGTGGCCATTTTCAAGGAGCCACGCATGGGTGCGCTCACTGCCCGAAGGTTGGAACAGGTGGTTGAGTTCGCCCTGAATGATCGACATCCTGGTCGATCGGAGATTTCCGACGTTGGGCAGATAAACACATCCACCCGCCCAGTCAACCGCCTGGCGCTCACGCACCACCCGCGCGAGGTGTTCGAACGTCCGCATGTTCGCTATGCCAAACATCTCGTGAATGGCGGTGTGAGTGGCATCGTTCAGCTGGTCATGACGAAACACTTCGCCGTACATGAAAAGAATTCTTCTACAGACGGGATTGTTGCATTGCTCCCGAGTCGGATAAAGGCGGAGCACATCATCGAACAGGGCGTCAATTTGATGGAATGTTTTCGAGTTAACGGACGGAGTCATTGAGTGGAGGCCCGCCGTATCAACAAGATTCGGCAGGTAGATGCCGGCCTTGAACAGCTGCAGGCCAGGCTGGTCGACGTGGACAGTGAATTGAGAGCAGATCGCCGTGCGCACCCCCCCGACACCACTTAGGAGAGACATCAGCAGGGTGACGGAGCCAACGCAGTGCCCCAGGATTTGCACACCCCTTCCGTCGGTACCCGCAGCCACGAATTCGATAGCGGCCGGGTAGTCCCTCAACGCTATGTCGTCCAGGGTAAACTGTGTTGGCCCCTCCGGATTATTGCAGCTTCCTCGATAGTCGAGGAGCCAGACATCGTAGTCGTTTGCGTATAGAAACTCAGCCAGATTCGTGTCTATTGTGTCGAGCCGAAACGCTGTTGTCGATGTTCCAAACCCGGGTACAAGCATAACTGGACCGCGGTCGCCGCCCTTGTAACGTGTGAGGCGAATCTTCATTCCATCGTTCGCCGTGAGGGTGTGCTCTTCCTTGTGGTCGAGCCTCAGGCGACGGTGAAATCGGTCCGGCGCGTCCGGATCGAACAGCACGGGACGGCCGAAAATGCCGCCGTAGACATCGTAGAGAGCTCCCGCGAAAAGGCGCCCGAAGTGGACTATCGTATCGCGTCTTACGGACTCGGAAGGGGCGTTCAGTACCTCGACCGTCGCCAGCTGATGCACAAAGTCGGCGGGCAGAATACGAAGGATTGCCGTCCCAATTATGTTGGCGTCCTCTGCCTCGCCTTCTTGAATGGTGGCGTACAGAGTGGTCGTGTCTGACCAGAGGTCATGACCGGGGTCGTTGTGAATGAGCTTCCGCCCCTCGATACGGTATTTCATTCCTTCGGTTGAGCCAAGCATCATGCAATAGCGCATCTCTCTGCTATTCACTTTCGTTGGATCGAGCACGAAGAGGTTGAAAGTCCCCTCACTCACTGCGAGGTGGTCCTTAGAGAGTGCTGGGGCGGTAACGCTTCCCGTCAGCGACGCGGAGGAGGACAGATCATCTACCAGCCGGCTGAACTCATCCCAGACAATTGTGAGCGTGCACTCGAACGGTGAAGAGTCCGTCCAGGCATCTGAGGCATCAGGATAAAGCAGGCTTGCCGTCGCGGTACCCGAAAGGCTATTCCTCACGCTGCTCGAATACCTGCCGCGCATCGTTTCCGTGAACCGGATTCCAACCGTTCGAAGCTCCCCAGGAGGCTGCGCCGGAGGGCGGATGTCGTAATCGATCGTCCAGCCCTGCTTTTCCGCAAGGAGTGCCACCGTTCGCTCAGCGACAGCCGAAATTGTCAGGAGCGGATTCACTCCAAGCGGACGGGGTATGACTGCGCCATCGCAGACATATAGCCCCTCATGAACCGTACTACCGGAGGGCCCGTCGAACACCTGTCCTCTGTCGTTAACCACTCCCCCCTCTGCATCGTCCCCCATGACGCAACCCCCGAGAGGATGCACAGTCGTATTAGTGAACCCAAACCGCTTGACTGGATTGGGTATGTGATGGCCGCCAAGTGCGCGGGTAGCGACTCGTAGAGCCTTGTCCACCCGGCTGAAGACTTCCTGATCCCCGGCGCCGGGCCAGTCGATGCGAAGGCGGTCGTGCTCAAGTTTCAAGCATCCTTCGCCTGAATCGTGGGCCATAGAGAGGTACGTTATGACGTGCTTTGGATCGCGGCCATACTGAGCTTCCGGATCGATTTCTAACGAAAGGACCTCGAGCGACTTCAGTTCGTCCTCGTCGCCCTTTGCTGCGTCCATCGCTGCCGCGAGCGTGAGCTTCTCCCCAAAGAAGTAGAACAGAGCACCCGGAATAACGCCTTCCTCAATGACCATCCCATCGTCCAGACTGGTTGTAGCTCTCCCGTCGACGAGAGTCGCGATGCATGGACCGACCGGGTCTTTGCTTCCGGGCGGGTAGGGACCGAAGCCTGTGCCGCGAATCTCCGGCCGTGTCTTGATGCCGAAGGCCAGAACATCCCCGTTGCCCGTAAATCTCTTGCCCAGCTGATGCGAGAGGGACAGCCCTTTATCCTTCGAACGATGGAGGATCTCCGTCGATCCCAGGGCTCCCGCACCGAGAATCACGATGTCCGCAGATACTTCCCCCCTTGACGTGCTACGCCTTCTGCTGGCTGTTCGGCGATCGAGGAGATGGAGAACCCATTTCTCGCCTCGGCGCTCTATTGTGCGGACTGCGCATTCAACGAAAATCTCAGCTCCGTGAGTTTTCGCATCCGGCAGGTAGTTCATCAGGAGCGTGTTCTTAGCGGAATAATTACATCCGGTAACGCAGTCGCCGCACTTCTGACAGGGCTTTTGGTTGACACCAACGTGATTGGGTCCGTCAATCGTGAAGTTCACGTTGACACGCACTTTTTCGAATGGCAGCCCGAGGGCCGCCCCAACAGTGCGCATCGCCTCGATCTTGGGGAGTTGCGGAAAGCCGTCCGGATACGCTGCCGGTCTCATCATCTCCTCGGCCCGCTGATAACCTTGTTCCAGTCGAGCTGAGTCGGACTGGAACGCCTTCGGCCACCGCTCGTCAGCAAAAACGCGACAGTCGGCACGCTTGAAGACGTTGGCGTTCACGAGTGATGTGCCCCCCAACCCGCACCCGAGGAACACGTTCAGGTCTTCGTTCACCCGGAAGTCATACATTCCGTTGTCACGTCCGAACTGCCACCAAGGCGTGTCGATATGAATTTCGTCTCTGGCGCGTTCCAGTGTTCGTGGATAGTCGCCGGGAAGAATTTCGCGGCCTCTCTCGAGAATGCATACATCGATCGGCCGGTCGCCCTTAACGCGAGCCAGTCGGGAGGCGGCAATGGAGGCGCCATAGCCCGAGCCGACTACCACGACCGTATAGTGTTCCTTGAGCTCGCCAATATCACTGCTCAGATAGCGCAAAGAGTCCTCCCCGAAGTCGAGTGCGACGGATGGAGCGTCAGTATGCCGCAGGGATCAAATTTTCGCCAGCCGGCGAAACGACAGCCTCCTCGGTTCTCTTTAACGGCACGTATTGCTCGAACTCTAGTTCGCGACGGATAGGCAGTCATACTTACACCCAGGCGCCGCCAGGCGGAGTTACGTATACCCAGTCCGGCCTAAACGGCAGCGGCAGGTCGCTTGCTGCCATCGGACTCGTCCTCTCGCATTCGGCGGTCCTTTATCTCAGCGCTGATCTCGACCGCCCCGACGAAGGAATGCTCACGAGACGTCGAGAGGTAATAGTCGATCTTCGGAACACGATGGAAGCACCGAGACCCTGAGTTCGGTTACCGCGGCTTGGGCACGGGCACGTATCCGAGGATGTTTGGATTGCTAGCCCACATCCCGCCGTGAGGCGGGGAGTCAACGTCGATCGTACTTGGGGCCCAGGAACTTGCCGACAACGTTCAAGAGCCCGCCAAACACTCTCAGACGCGGTTTCATCAGCTCTGTCTGGACCGCAATCGTCTCGCCAAATTCCATCGTCTTGTCGTTCCTGTCGTGATACTGGGGCCACGCGGGCTCACCGTTTGGCGCTGGCTTACCCGTGCGGGCGAACTCGAACCAATAGTCGCCGACGCGCCGTGATATCTCCCTGTCCGCGTCCGTAAAGGTTTTGTCGCCGGTACCCATTACAAAGGCAATCTCGCCTCCGTGAGGTGTACCGGGGTGCTTGGCGCGGAGATTGACCGGAACGTAGCTGAAGTAGTACCGCCAGGTCGGGGCTCTCGCCGCATGAAGATCGGCAATCCTCCGTGCAAACGTCGTAAATACTAAATCACGAACCGTCTCACGACCCAGCTGGCTGTCGTCCCTGACCTTCGGATAAAGTCGTTTCACTAGAATACGTGCACCGCCCAGGCGTTTGATCACCGCCGCGGGATCAATTCCGAACGCCAGCGCTACGCTTGCTTCATCACTGTTGCTGCCAACGATGAGCGGTAGCCCCGATTCTCCTCTCTGCTGAAATGCCTCAAGAACCGATTTCGGCAGCGCCTTATCTCCAATTATGAAGCTCGGCCCCAGCGACAAGCCTTGCCCTTTAAGGCGCTGAAACTTTTCCGCTGGCACCGCACGCAGTTCCGCCAGAGTCGCGGCGCCCCCTTTGAGCCCAAGTGAGTCTGCTACCTTCACACCCGCTTCACGCGCTTTCGCCCGCGTGTGGCTTGGAATCCCATAAGGGCTTTGTGCGATGCCCTTTTGAAAGAGTCCTTTTGCAAGCGGCGAGGCAAATAAAGCGAGAACGCTTTGCGCGCCAGCCGATTCGCCAAAGATGGTCACATTCTCTGGATTGCCACCGAACGCAGCGATGTTGGATTGCACCCATTTAAGCGCGGCAATCTGATCGAACAGGCCATAGTTGACGGGGCCGCCGGGATTTTCTTTGTCCAGCGCCGGGTGCGAAAAAAAGCCGAGTTGGATTAACCGATAGTTGATTGTGACCACTACCGCGCCGCGCTGCGCCAGGGAAGAGCCATCGTACCCCGAAACACTTCCAGCGCCGAAAACCAGGGCGCCACCGTGAATCCACACCATCACCGGCAACCTGGCGGAAGGATCGGACTTGGGTGTCCAGACATTGAGATAGAGACAATCCTCGCTGAGCGGACCGGGATCGCCGCCGTCGTTCTGGAGTGATAGCTCAGGGTCTTGAATACATGCGTTGCCAGACGCGTTTGCCTTGCGTACGCCGCGCCACGTAGCGGCGGGCTGCGGCTCACGCCAGCGCAGATCACCAACAGGCGGAGCGGCGTAGGCGACGCCTCTGAAGATCGAGAGATTATTCTTGCGAACCCCTTCGAGCGTGCCAGATCCGGTTCTGACAATTGGCGCGCTTTGCCGTGGAACCCCGTGTGTGATACCCGCGGCTGCGGCTGAAGCCGGCGTCAGAGGATCCGCAGCGAATATCGATGGCGTAGCGAAGAGGGCGACGAAGGCCGCGCCGGCCAACACCGGAGTGATCAGATTGCGGCTTCCCCCCGGGATGCTCATGACCGGGGTTGCGCCACAGGCCGATAAGTCACCTCGAAGTTTCCCCTGCAACCTTCTTTCGTCCAGATCTCCTCGGTGCTGAACCCCCAAGTGGAACCTTGGCGGCATCTGTTCCGACTCAATTCACGCCGCAGCCGGACGCTCGCCACCGTCCCGAACGGATTGCACGACACGTTTCCGCTTGCGCTGCCGCAGGCGATGATCCGGGTGGCGGGGGAAGGGTTGGAAGTATTCCCGTACGTTACTTCAAAGTTTCCGCGGCACCCTTTGTTCGTCCAGATGAAAGAGTCGGTGGATCCCCAGTTTGATCCCTGCCGGCACGCATTCGCGCCCAAATCACGCACCAGCCGCACGCTGGTCGCATAGCCGCGCGTTTTGCACTCGGCCTGCGCGTCGCCAGGAGCGCCGCAGAGCATCATGCGGGTAGACGGGCCTCCCCCCGGTGGAGCCGAAGCGCATCCGGCGAGTGCCATAACCGCGACAAGCCAGGAAATGGGCAATGTCGGTTTGGG
>JBDSBT010000014.1:0-13890 GCA_039921425.1 Gemmatimonadaceae bacterium
AACGCGGCCTTGCTCCAGTCGGACGCCTGGATCATCTGCGACGGACCGGTGCATCAATCGGGACGAAAACAAGTCGTCTACGGAGTTCGCGGGGACATGAATGTCGACCTGACGGTCTACGGCGCGAACCGCCCGCTCCACAGCGGACACTATGGAAATTGGGCGCCCAATCCGGCGATGACGCTGGTTCAACTGCTTGCTTCGATGAAAGACGAATCCGGCCGGATCCTGATCAAGGGATGGTACGACGACGTCTCGCCGCTGGATGCGGTCGCGCGAAAGGCGATTCGAGAGTCGCCACAATTCGACGACACGCTTCGTATCAACCTCGGATTCAAGAAACCTGACGGAAGCGGAAGGTCGCTCACGGAGCTCATCAACCTTCCGTCGTTGAACATCAACGGAATATCGAGTGCCGAAGCTGGGCCGGGCGCGCGCAACATTATTCCCACAACCGCGTCGGCCACCCTCGACCTTCGGCTTGTAAAGGGAAACGACGTCAAGCGTCAGATGGCGCGACTTGTTGCCCACGTTCAACGAAAGGGATTTCACGTCATCGATCACGCGCCGACATCAGCCGACCGATTGCGGTACGCAAAAATTGCGACGGTCACGCAACGCGGCGGCGGTTACAACGCGCAGCGTACGGCGATGAACCTTCCGATTTCCCGCTCGGTGTATCGAGCGATCGATGGAGTTTTTCCCGGCCGCACGCTCGCGGTGCCGACGCTCGGCGGAAGCTTGCCGCTCAGCATCATCGTAGATGCCCTGCACGTCCCGACGATCACAGTACCGATCGCGAATTACGACAACAATCAGCACGCAGAGGATGAAAGCATCCGCGTCGGAAATCTCTGGGATGGAATAGAAATGATGGCTGCGCTAATGATGCTCAACTAAGGCCTGGCAACGCGCTCGATCAATTTCGCTGCGCCATCGAGCTCGGACATTTCCTCTCTTGTCAGGCCATCGAGTTTTGCGGCGAGGGATTCAACACGTCGGCTGCGGCCGAGCCACATCAGCGCCTCCCCTTTTTTCGTTGCCGAGATGATGGTCACTCGCCCATCAGTTTTGTCAGATGTACGCTTGACGAAGCCGTCGTACTCTAGAGCTGCCACAAGGCGCGTCATCGTCGGTGGTTTGACTTGCTCGGCCTTGGCGAGTTGTCCGAGCGTCCTCGGCCCTGCGAACACCAGGACCGAAAGCACCGAGAGCCTCGGCGCGGTGAGACCAATTTCATCGTCAACGCGTCGCAGCGTCCGCAACAGGTGAATTGCGGCCGAGTGAAGCCGGTCGGCGAGATCCTCATTGCGCGTCTTCCTGGAGGTGCTCATATTTAGTTAGCTAAGCTAACTAAATATGGCTATGTTGGCGAGTGCGGAGACTTGACATTCGGGAGGCGGTATGGAGAACCACGGCGACACGGTCCATTTGAGCGCAATCGGCCAGATAGCCATCAATGTGAAAGACGTCGAGCGCGCCACTGCGTTCTACCGCGACATACTCAAATTGAAATTCCTGTTCGCACCGCCCAACCTCTCGTTCTTCGACGCCGGCGGAGTTCGACTCATGCTGGCGAAGGCCGAGACGGCGGAGTTCGACCATCCTGCATCGATACTGTATTACAAGGTGGACGATATCATGGGCACTCACCGCGAGCTTCTGGCGAAGGGCGTGAAATCCGAAGAGGAGCCGCGACTCGTTGCACCGATGCCGGATCATGATCTCTGGATCTCGGCTTACCGCGATTCGGAAAACAACTATTTCGCGCTGATGAGTGAAGTGCCGCGCGAGACGTGAGCCGAACGCCGCGAGTCAGTGCAGCGTGAGGAGAAGAAGTAATAATCATTCATTGAGTGACCCCCCCTACGAGCATACGACTCGCGATTGGGTCGGTTTGCAGGCAACACAATGTACGGGATTCGTAAGAACGACTATTTCGGCACAAACCCCGCAAACGTTCCGTAGTGCACCCATGTCCAACGAGCAGACAGAAAGAAGTACATGGCTCGTTTCATTTCAGTGAGGCATTATGCAGGCACCATGGCACGAGGGCGACCTTTCATCGACGACATGCCCAGTTTGCGGCGAGCAGGTTCATGCCCGCTATGAGACGCGCGACGTTCGCATGAATCGTTCAGCCATCACATACTCGAACATCCTCGTCGGCGTTTGCAACGCATGCGACTCGACGATTTCCCTTCCCCGGCAGTCGATCGCGCAGATTCGGGAGCTCAGCTCCTGGAAATAAAAACGAGGTAAATCTGGCGCTGTGGGGGCGACCAGGCCCAGCCCGCAATGTGGATGCTCACATCGCGGGCTGGTTTTTTTTTCTGGCGCATGGGCCAACGGCCAACGTTGAAACCTCGGCCCAAGCTCAACACGTCATTTAAAGAGGCCGCAACAATCTCCCGTTCGCGGCAAACCTTTGATGACCCGGCGGCGACTCAATAGCTGAATGACAGTCTCACAGGCAGTCACCGAATCGGGTAGGCCGCGCCTCGCGCCAACGGACATCGTCCGTGCGACTGCGGGGACCATATCCGACGCAGCTCTCGTCGGAGCAGCGGTCGGTGGCGGGGAAGTGGCGTTTCGCGAGCTGTTTCGGCGTCACACCCCGCAATTGCTCCAGTTCGTATCGCGGGTACTCGGTGCATCGGCTGGCGAGGCTGAGGATGTCGTGCAGGACACGTGGCTCCGCGCCTATCCGGCGCTTGTGACGTTTCGCAACGAGTCGAGCTTCTCGACCTGGCTCTGTTCGGTTGGACTGCGAGCCGCTCTCGACGCAATGCGGCGCGGTAAGCGACGGTCAACAGAGTTCGTTCTCGACGACGATGACGCACCACTGGAGTTGCCCCACCACGAAGATCGAATGGACCTGGAGACGGCCATCGCAACGCTCGCACCGGGTTATCGGATGGTCCTCATCCTCCACGACGTCGAAGGATTCACGCACGAAGAAATCGCCTTGCAGCTCGGCATCGCGCCGGGCACGTCAAAGGCGCAGCTATTCAAGGCGCGACGAGTGATGCGCGCGCTGCTTACCGGAAGGGGGAAGAATGATGTTCAGTGATCAGAATGAGCTGAGCGAGCAGGAGCGCGCCGCAATTGCCGCGCTGCCCCGTGAGCTGGCGCCAGGCGATTTGCTCGAAGAGCGCGTTGTGCGAGCGCTCAGGCAGCAGGGACATTTCGGAGCGGCGGTGCATGCGAGTCGCTCCTGGCCGCGAGTGGCATTAAGAGCCGCCGCCGCAGTGCTCCTGTTCGCAGGCGGCGTTGCGACGGGCAGATACATGTTGACGCAGACACCAGCCGCAGCTCAGTCAGCTATCAAGCGGGCCAGCGTTCAGCCACCGCCGCGGAAAATCGACGATGGCGCGCAGCAGGTCAAGAGAAACGAGACAGTCGTCGCACAACGGGAGATGTGGCTATGAGTCGCGCGACATGGATCAAGGTTTTGATGTCGGCTGTCATCGTCTGTTCACTGATACCCGGGCCGGGGCACGCCCAGGTCGCATCGACACCACGCCCGACGGGTCGCAACGCCGTCCTCGGCTACCTGGGAATTTCCAACGTTCGGTGCAACTGCACGTTCATGGTCGATGACGATGACGCCCGATTGTTCTCGTTCCGTTCAAATCCGGTGGTTATCGGTATTTATGAAGGGAGTCCGGCCGACGGCTCCCTCGAGCGCGGCGATACAATTACTGCGATCGATGGTTACGCGCTTACGTCATCAGAAGGCGGGCGACGGTTCGCAAATATTCGCCCCGGGCAGCGCCTGACATTGAACGTGAGTCGCGGCCGAGCGCACATGACGCTGCGCTTTAGAGCATCGAGCATGTCATCGGGAGATGAGCGCGCGTTTGGAAACGCCGCGCCGGAAGTCGCTGGCGGAACCTGGGTCTACGAGTTTCCTGAAGTTCCGGCAATCCCGGCGACGCCCGCGATTCCACCCCGCTCTCCCGGCGCCGCACTGCCGGCGAGACCGGCAACACCGCCCACGCCCGGAGCATTTGTATGGGGAGTTCGGCCGCGCCGGATAACCTCAGTGTCGTCGGTTCCTGCATTGGCCCCCGTCGCACCAGCCTCACCGGTGCCTGCGGTCGCTCTTCGCAGAGCCCTTGCACCGATTCCTCCTGTTGCGCCGCTACCGCCGGTTCCGTCGCCCGCAGGATGGTTCGGCTTCTCGATTCGATGCAACGAATGCGGATGGTCGCTCAGTCGCGGTGAGGAGTATCCAGTGTGGGAGTCCACAACTGCCCCCGAGCTGTCGATGATATCGAGAGATGGCCCAGCAGCGCGCGCCGGACTCATGGCTGGCGACAGAATCACGCATATCAACGGTGTTTCGATTCTCAGTCCCCTCGGCGCTCGGTCGTTCGGCAGAGTGCGACCGGGTCAGAGCGTGCGGTTGACGGTTATTCGCGATGGCGCTTCACAAACTCGGGAGCTTACGCTCGCCACGCGGCCCGAAGTTCGTGCGGCGATCGCCGCCGTTGCCGCGACGCCGCGCATGGTTCCGGATCGTCGCGAGCTTCGCTACACTGGTCAGCTCGACAACGTTAGCGTCGAAGTTTGGAGCGCTGGGGGGCCCACTGTCGAGCGTGTTGGGGACACTATGACCATTACAGTTGGAGCGTCCGTGATTCGGTTGAAGGTCAAGTAAGGCGGGCGCAGGAGTCGATGCGGGTACTGCAGGCAGTACGCGCCTCTAGAATGCGATCCAGTACGTCGCCTTGACGAGAAAAATGTTGTCGGGGTGCGCATCGAATAAAGCGCTTCTATCCCGGGCAAAGCTGAAATCCCCAATCGGATCCTGATCCGCTCGATTCTGCTGCCACACGAAGAACAGTGTCGATCCCGGACGGTACTCCCATCGCATCACCGCGCTGCCGCGGAGCGAACGGAAGTTGAAATTCGGATCACCAAACGAGACCGGCTGAGCTCGGGTACCAGCTCCATCGGCGTCAACCGTGTAAACCTTGCCGCCACTTGAGTTAACAGACCTCAGCTCGATGCCAGGACGGAAATCATCGAACGTCGGCTCGCGAGGATTCGTGTACTCGCGGAATTCTGTGTAATTTCCGCTCGCGATGAGCGGCTGCGCAAATGCCTCCAGAGTGAGGGTCGGAGTGAACACGATGTTCGCTCGCGTCGTCATCGAGAGCTGCCTCTGAAGGATCTTCGCAAAGATGTAGCGGCGACCGAAGAAGTTGGTCGCCGTGCTGTCGGCACCGGACGTCACGAATTGCGCGAGCCCGTTATTCCGGCTGAACGATGGCCCGACAGAAAGCTGGACGTTCGACGTCGGCTTGTAGGTCATCGTCGAGCTCACCATGAAGCTCGGGTCGCCCTCGTGCCGGATCTGGTAGTTCGCGCTGTTGCTGAAGGAAACCAACTTTCGCGCATCCGTCGAAAGTGAAACAGAGTTGTAGATGTAGCCGCGCTTTTTGATCACTGGACCGCCCCGCGTCGCGGCATCATCGAACACATCGGGCGTATAGATGACGAACGCGCTTCCGCTCCAGAAATTCTTGAACTGTGGAAACAGGCCTAGCGCCATTTCCCGATCGGTGAGATCACCATCGTAGTTGAGCTGTTGCTGGAAGCTCAGTGTCGCGAAGTAGCTTCTGAAGATCGGCCCCGGCTTGGTGATTTGCCGCGCCACGCTCGTGTTCATGAACACGTAGTCGGAGCGCGTGTTGAACGAGATGTCATTCACCTCGAAACCGGGACTGCGGTAGTTGACCATGCTCTCGGCCAGCCAGGTTCCCGACTCTTTGGCGACACGAGCGTATCCACCGTATCCATCGAGGCGACTCGCTGTCGGATCGTACTTGTCAGAGAAGAGACTATTTGCTCCCGACTGCCGATCCGGACGCTGGAAGTACCGCGCGCTCGATCGCTGAAGACGATCTATGCTCGTCAGGGAGCCACGCACATCCGAGAATGCGTGCTGCCCGAAAAACGTGTACTGCCTGTCGGCTGTTGCAGCGAACCAGTCAACTCCCAACTCGCGCGCGGCGCTCGGAAGTCGCGCCTTGATAGCGCCGTCGTCGGTGAATCGGTCAACGGACGTCGCAATTCCGCCGAGGGTGAACTGTCCACCCTTGAAATCTCTTCTCGGTCGTGCGACGAAGTAGTTGGTCATCGGTTCCGACTCCGCAGATGCGTTCGTCCGCGCGCCGGTGACAGGATCCACATTGATGATGCTCGCCGCCTCACGACGGGTCACCGCGTCCATGATGCCAATGCGGTAGTTGTTGGCGGTACGGCCCGTGACCTTTCCAGCGGCAAGAATCGTCGCGTTTTCCGGCTGGTCCACATAGGTCCCTGACGGGAATAGCTGCGGCGACCGGCCAATGCGTCGCGAATAGAACAACTGGAGGTTCGAAACGTTGCTACAGAAAAAGCAGCTGAAGCTGCCGAAACCGAACGCGCTCTGGTTCTCGATAAAGAATGGCCTACGCTCGGGAAAAAATGTCTCGAATGCGGAAAGGTTGACTACTGCGGGATCGACCTCCACCTGACCGAAGTCAGGGTTGAAGGTCGCATTCAACGTCAGGTTCGACGTCAGCCGATACTTTATGTCGCCACCGACTCGATAATTGTGATCGTTGGTCCTGGTGAATGGGTTGCTCGGATCGGACGGACGGATGTAGCGGGCACGAGCAACCGAGTATGGAAGAACCTCGAATCCGCGCGGGCGATCGTTGATGCGAATATTCTCGAGATGGCCGTAGCGCTGCGGTCCGCCCGATTCGTTGTTCGCCCACCACGAAAAATGGGATCGCTCGTTCAGCCGGTGATCGAACCGAATGATCTGAATTCCCCACGTCTGGTCTACCGCCCGCGAAAAGCTCAGCTGATTGAGCGGAATTCGGATCTCCGCCGTCCAGCCCAGTGAGTCGATACGCGTCTGAACTTCCCAGACGGGGTCCCATGTAGGGTCGCCGGTGCCGTCGCGCTTGGAGCCTGATGGGTTTACCCAGAAGAAGTAGCTCGACTGATGGTCGTGGTAACTGTCGAAAACAAGCTGAAGGAGATCGCTGTCGCTCTCGGTCATCGCATCGCGGCGCAGGAGTCGCGTCTCGACCCCCTTCGCGCCTTCCGTCTCGAACATTCGCGCGCCTACATATATGGCTTGGTCGTCGTAAGCAAACCGGACTTCTGTCTTTTGCGTCGCGGGCTTCCCTTCGGCCGGCTGAGACTGGCGGAAATTCGTCGCTGGTGCCGGAGACTTCCACACGTCCTCGTCCAGTTTACCGTCGAGAGTTACCGGGCTCGTCAGCCGGACGGCCGATACGACTGGGGGTGGGTCCTTGTGGACGCCCGAGTGGTTTGCGGCGGTTACGGTTGGAGTTTGAGCCGATGCTCTAAGCGAAACCGCCAACAGCGCGAAGAGAAATCCAAAGGTCCGGGGCACTGCGAGAAGGGTACGCATGCGGGCGGTTAGTTTTGTGATGGCGGAGTCGCGCCGTTCAGCGCGTCACCAAGCTTAGACGGCGTTTAGTGCAGAATGGTTTTGTAAGAGTTTTGTTTGTTCGTCAAAGACTCGTTCGCCGAAAAATCAGCGAATGAAATCCTCACCTGCGCGTAGAGAGCGGCATTCTGATTTAGGTCACTGTGCCCGATGCAGAGCAGTCACAGTGTTGGTCTCGCCAGAAAGAATCACGCTCTCGGGCGGCGGCGTCACATTGTCGCAGGGAGGATGGGGACTGGGTGTGAGAAGTCTGAACTGCAGCCCCGCGCTGCTCCTCCCTGTCCGCCCTTATCGGGAGCTGTTGTACCCGCCTCCCACTGCCGTGCCCGCCTCACAAAGTAACTGGCTTCGGCACGTGATTGCCTCTATAGTTGTCACTCAATGGCCGACGAACCGCATCAATTATCTGGAGTCGTCGACGATCGCTACGCAATCGAGCGTGAGCTTGGGCGCGGCGGCATGGCGATCGTTTACCTCGCGCGAGACATGCGACACGGAAACCGTGTTGCCCTCAAGGTTCTCACTTCGGACTTCGCGAGCAAGGTCAGTGGCGAGCGCTTCGCGCGTGAGATTCAGATCACCGCAGGACTGCAGCATCCTCACATTCTTCCCGTTTTTGATTCCGGCGAAGTAGATGGTCTTCCGTATTACGTCATGCCCTTTGTCGAGGGCCCGACGCTCGAGCAGAAGATCAAGAAGGAAGGCGCGCTTGCCATTGGCGAAGCTCTGGAAATCGCAAGTGAAGTCGCTGACGCTCTGGCACATGCGCACACCGAAGGATTCGTCCATCGTGACATAAAACCGAGCAATATTCTGCTCGCGCACGGGCACGCGATGGTTGCGGATTTCGGAATCGCGAGAAACTTCGAAAACGTGTCGGACGAGCAGCTCACGCGAACGGGAATGGCCGTCGGTACCGCTGCTTACATGAGTCCGGAGCAGGCTTCGGGCACTCCTGTTGACGGACGTAGCGACATCTACAGCCTCGGGTGTGTTCTCTTCGAGATGCTCGCTGGGCACCCGCCGTTTCGCGCGTCGAGCTCACGCGCTCTCATGGCAAAACACTGGCTCGATGATGTGCCAAGCGTTCAGGCGGTGAGATCTGCTGTGCGCGGATCGCTCGAAGCCCTCGTGTCGAAGGCTCTCGCAAAAGATCCCGCTGAACGGTTTGCGACGGCGAGCGAGATGGAAGACGCGATTCAGAAAGTCAGCACCGAAGAGAGAGTCGCTGACTATGGAATGACGCCGCGCGATTCTGTTCCGCAGCCAGTCGTCACCTTGTCATCCCAACCGGGGGGTGGATCAGCGCCCCCAGCCGGGACAGCCTTGCTGCCTGTTTCGGGAACGAGACACGTCTCAGCGAGGAATGTTGCAATCGGCGCCGTGTTGCTCGCGATTGCGGCCGCCGCCGCGTTTTTCGTCGGTCGTCCCCGCGAGGCACCACTCGATCGAAATCGCGTGATGGTTTTCCCGCTCCTTGTGCCTGCGGACTTCACCGGCTCGAAAACTGTCGGCGAGGATGTGTCGACCATGATCGGAAGCGCGCTCGATGGGGTTGGCGCGCTTCGATGGATCGACGGCTGGAGTTTGCTTGAACCCGCCAGGCGGCAGGACATCGGGCCGGTAACCGAGGCTGAGCTGGCGAGTCTCGCTCGATCCAAACGCTGCGCGTATTACCTGAGAGGTCGTCTGGCAAGCCGCGGAGATTCATCGGCGGTGTTTCTCGACCTGTGGGATGTCGCCGGGGACTCGAGCGTCGCAAAAGGCACGGCCATCGGGCACGCGACCGACGAATGGAAACTCGGACTTCGAGCTGTCAACTCCATTCTCCCGGCTCTGATTCCGTCTGGCTCACGTGACGTGCTTGCAGAGTGGAACGACAGAAATCCGGGAGCAGTTGCGAGCTTCCTGCTTGGCGAAGCCGCATTCCGAAGAGCGCACCTCCCTGATGCGCTGAATCACTACCGGGATGCCGTCAAAGCCGATTCCACTTTCGCGCTCGCGGCCATTCGCGGAGCGCAGGCTGCAACGTGGAACCATCACTCGAGCGAAGCGGAAGCATTCATTGCAGCGGCGTTGCGTCAGCCAATGTCACCTCGGTATACCGCATTCGCCAAGGGCTACAAATTTTATCTTGCGGGCTCGGCTGATTCTGCCTCATCGCAATTCAGGCGGGCGATCGCGATCGACCCGGAAATGAGCGTTGCGTGGATGCAGCTCGGTGAAGTGTATATTCATCTGCTTTCTGAGGCTGGCAGTCCTGATTCTCTTGCGGGACAGGCATTCGACGAAGCGCTGCGACTTGATCCGGCGGCGAAGAATCTTCTCTACCACTCGATCGAGATACGGATGAGACGCGGCGACGTTGCGGCAGCCAAGCCACTACTCGCCGAATTTCACGCGGCGAATCCGGACACCGTGCTCGCGCAACAAGTGGACGTAATGTTCCAGTGCGTGCGCGACGGCGCGAGCAGGATGCCATGGCCGAAAATCGCGAGTGAGCGCCCTTTGGCTGTTATTACAGCGTCGACTGCACTCAAGGGCGGCGGCGCGCAGATTGACTGCGCTCAAGGTGGGTACGAAGCAATTATTTCCAACGACACGGCAGCCGGAACTTCAGGACGTAGATGGATCGCGATCATGGGTGTCGCGTCATCGCTCCTGGCGCGGAACAAACCGGTCGATGTGAAAGCGCGGATGGACGAATTCATCGCGAAAAAATGGGGGGGCTCGTCGTTCTATCTGATGGCAGCGCCGTTTGTGCCGCAGCTGAAGGAAGACGCTCGGGTTGTTGCTCATCAGGACGAAGTAACCTACGGGGAGAACTACGCGAAGTGCCCGTATACCCAGCGTCTCTGGCAGTTGGGAGTGTGGGAGGCGGTCGACGGACGGCCGGCGGTCGCTCGGGCAATTCAAAAAGATCTGAAAAGCCGTTCGCAGAAAAGCGGTCTCGCCGCCGACGCGCGGATGGCCGGGTCGATGGCCGCCTTTGCCACTCTCGCTGAGGGCGACACAGCCAGAGCGTTCAACCTCTTCAAAGCCTTGATCGACGAGCCCGTCCCCGGAGCCGATCTGGCGTGGGACGTTGCAGCACCCCGAGGCGGGGAGCGTTTGACCCTCGCCCGGCTCATGGTCCAGAAAAAGGACTATCGCAAAGCCATCGATGTCGCCAACGTATTCGACGCGTCGTGGCCGGCGATTTATCTATTGTATACACCGCAGAGCCTGGAGCTGCGCGCGGACGCGGCAGCTGCAGCAGGTGACACAGAGATGGCGTCGAAGTTCAGGCAGAGACTCGCCACGCTGCGAGGCGAGCGGATAGTCGCGCGAAAGTAATCCTCAACGGGAGACAACCGATGGCTGCAAAGAAAAGCCGCAGAAAAGCAAAAAAAGCCGCGCGAAGAAAAGCGCCAGCGCGCAAGAAGACCGCTCGGAGACCGCGGAAAAAGACCGCCGCAAGGAAATCACCCGCAAGAAAACGCGCCGCAACCAAGCGCCCAGCGCGCAGAAAAGTTGCAAAGAAGAGCACTCGAAAGAGAGCGGCAAAGCGGAAGAGTCCTTCGCGCAAGACAGCGAAGAAATCTTCGGCAAAGAAATCGCCGGCAAGAAAATCCCCGACAAAAAAATCTCCGGCCAGAAAATCGACGAAAAAGCTTTCCATGAGCGGCAGCGGGTCACCCAGAAAGTCAGCCCGAGGCGTTGGCCCATCGGGTGAAGGCTTCCCGCCAATTCCGCCCGGAGGAGGAACGGTATCGGCGATGAAAGTTGCCACGAGCGCCAGCAAGGCACCGAGAAAGTTCGCGCGCAAGGTCGGCCCGTCCACCGAAGGCTTTCCTCCAATTCCTCCTGGAGGCGGAACCTTTACACCTGTCCAGGAAGAGATCACCGACATGTCGGAAGGTCCGAGCGGCCCGCCACCTCAGGGCCCCGGCACGGAGTAAACCGAAGTTTCTCCTCGCTCGAAAGCGTCGGGGTATTGCATCAGGGACGGTGATTGACTGGTTCGATTCAGTCGGCCCCGTCCCTGTTTCATTCTACTTGCGATATCTCCCGCATTTCTTCCTGATTTCTACCGCCGTTCTTTCTAATTGTAGTTATGGGGTTCCGAAGCTCCGGCGGCCCCGGCGCATGGCCCAGTTTTCGCCTTCTATGGCCCAGCACGAGAGAACCTTGACTCATCCAGAGGACGGAAATGCCACGATCAAGTTCAACGGCCTTCATAGCGGCCATATTTTTCATATCAGCGTGCTCCAAAGGCGATATGTCCGCGACCGCGTCTGACAGCTACGGCGACGGACAGGACCAGTCCTGGTCCCCGGCGAAGCTCGCCTCAGTAAACGGAGTACCCTCGCCCGATATCGAAGCCGCACTGAAAAAAAAGCTCGCCGGATCTCCGCCCGCAAAGATCGACGACGACCAGTGGGTGCACACCAAGCGGCTGTACAAGGCTTACGGCAATAATCCTCTGTGGCTGTCGCCGGATGGACTGCAGAAGGACCGCACGTTTGCCCTGGCCACGGCAGTTCTCCAGGCCGAGCAGGATGGAATGCGAATGGACGCTTATCCCGTCGGGTCCCTGGCTAAGTCAATTTCGGCAGTTCAGCAGACCAAGACTCCAACCGCCGACCAGCTCGCCGACGCCGACCTCATTCTCACCGCATCATTCGCGGCTCTTGGCGAAGACTACCTCACCGGACAGGTCGATCCAAAGACCGTCGCGCAAAGTTGGTACATCGATCCCCAGGAAGAGAACGTCGACTCCGCCCTGATTCGGTCGCTTCGCAATCCCGCGCTCGATAAGGCGATTACGACCATGCGTCCATCGGATCCTGATTACGCAGCATTGCGCAAAGAGCTCGATCGCTTTCAACAGATCAGTGTGAAGGGTGGATGGCCAATGGTTCCTGCCGGCGCACCTGCAAAACCCGGCCAGCGCATGAGTACGCAACGTGTTGCAGCGCTTCGTACTCGCCTTTCAGTTGAAGGAATCTCCATGCCGCAGGCCGAAGCGGTCGCAAAACCTGCAAGCGCAACGAGCGCGCCTCCGGCCGCGTCGGGCGTGTACGATCATGCGCTGGCTGGCGCTGTCGCTCAGTTCCAGTCGCGCCACGGCATTGCCGTTGACAGCATGCTCGGCGCCGAGACATTGACGGCGCTTAATCAGACTGCCGTGTATCGCACCGCGCAGATCGCTGCAAACCTCGAGCGTCTTCGCTGGCTGCCGCGAAACTTTGGCAACCGGTACATCTACGTCAACGTTCCCGCTTTCCGGGTGGAGGCGATTGAAAAGGGCAAGCCGACGCTCGAGATGAAGGTCATTGTCGGCCAGGACTACGAAGACAAGGCAACTCCAGTCTTCTCGGACTCAATGGAGACCGTCGTCTTCAGGCCGTACTGGAACGTGACACCCGACATCGCCGACGAGGAAGTCTTCCCGAAGATGAACGCAGACCCCGGGTATCTCGACGCGAACAACTACGAGCTCTATCAGGAAGGCGGCGCCACACGCGTTCGCCAGAAGCCGGGCGACAAGAACGCACTCGGCCTGGTGAAGTTCCTCTTTCCGAACGACTTCAACATCTACCTGCACGATACGCCGAACCACGAGCTCTTCAACAAGGATGTGCGAGCATTCAGTCACGGCTGCATTCGAGTGGAAAAGCCCACCGAGCTCGCCGAGTGGGTGCTCGGCTGGGATGCCGCCAAGGTTCAGTCGGCGATGCAGGGCCCAACCGACAACAATTCCGTGAAGGTGCCCCGCAAGATTCCGGTGTACATCGCGTACGGAACCGCGTACATCAGGAACGGGCAGCTGTACTTCGGAAACGATTTGTACGATCGCGATGACAAGCTCGTTGCCCAGGTACTACGTGGAGCGCTGCCATCGTCCGAGACAGTGCAGGCCGTTCAAGCGTTGCGACGGATCGCCGCGAGATAATCTCTGCGAACGACTCGACTTATCGACGTGTCCGCAAAAGCACCGTGAACCACACGCATGACGAACTGTCCGCGCGCACGGAGGACTCACAACGGCATGGGCGCAGTGGACGCATAAAAGTCGCTGGAAACATGATCGACGACGTCAGCCAGGCCGCCCGCAAAGACACAGACAAAACAAAGCGGTGGCCACTTTTTAGAGGACCCTGCTCAAGGGAACTTCGATTTCTCCCGTGTCTCGTATCGCTGCCCCGCGATTATCGGCTCGTCTCTGCTCGACGAGTAACTCCGTCGCTGCAGCAACCGCTTCTTCAGTTCCGGCAAGTGCAACGACGTCTCCCGCCCTTAGCCGCTCACCTCCGGTTGGGATGATTGCCTTCGGCCCATCGCTGGCCTTTCTCGATATCGCCAGAATCGTCGCGCCGGTTTTTCCTCTGATGTTGAGCTCCGCAAGCGTGCGATTGACCCCG
>JBDSBT010000015.1:0-2868 GCA_039921425.1 Gemmatimonadaceae bacterium
TGCGCGCTCGACTTCCGTCGCGTTCGCAATGCGACTCGAGTCGGCTCTTACTTTCGATACGCGGCCTGCGAGGATTCCAGGTCGCGGCAGCACGGCGCCAGTATCCGCAGCGGGGAAGAAGGGAGCCGACCGGTTGAGCGAATCTACCGCGACGTGATACGTCAGCTGTCCACTCCTTCCGGGCGCGAGTCCGAACGAGCCCCTCGCGTTCGCAACCCCTTCCGGGACTTCAATCGCCAAAGTATCGATGCGCGCCATTCCGTCGGCGGCCAGGAGACGCACAGTTGCGCTGGTCAGCGACAGCGTGTCGTATGATGATCCCTGGAGATTTGCGACGACGCTCGCTCGCATGGTTGCCGGATCGAAGCCACGGCCGTTCGCCGCAATCGTTCCGTTAACCGAACTCCGCGGGGCTTTGGCAATGATTGAATTGGCGTTGAACAATTTTGCGATCACCGTTGCATCATAGGTCTTCTCGCGGCTCGCAAGATCGAACCTTCCAGTCACTCCGAGCCGCCCGCCGTCGTCGAAGGCGAGATCAGTCTTGACTGCGAGATTTCCCATGGTTCCGGTGATACGCAGCGGACCCGACGCAGTTCCGTGAAGCCCTGCTTTAGGGAAGAAACTTCCCGCCTCGGCGAGCGACAGCGGATTCAGCCGAGCATCCACATCGAACCACATAGCGTTCACGTTGCCACTCGGCGACGCTCTAAAAGCGGCGGTGCCGCTAACTCTCGACAGGTTTCCGCGATCGACATGAGTGATGTCGGCCTTTGCCGTCATTCGCGACTTTACCGTACCGTTCAACGTCGCGGTTCCGTTCAGCGTTCCGCCAATCGGGAGATTGGTCGCATAGCTGCGCAGCAAGCCAACCTGCAGGGGGCGCATGGTGAGTCGGAGATTGTCGGCCCGGAAGTCCTTGTTCACGAATCCGACGTTGCCGACTGCAAGCACGTGGCTTTGTCCTGACTTCCCGCTCTCGACGACGACGTCAGCATTGAGGCCGAGGTCTTTCTGGTCGCCGTCGAGTGTCGCACGGCCGGATAGAGTTCCGCTGGCCGGAAGACTCTTTGCGTAAGCATGAAGCAGTGATAGCTGGATCGGACTCATCGTCACCCGAAGATTGCGGGCAGCGAATTTTCCCTTGGCTGCCGTGGCGTTGCCAACGACGGTGACGCGATTGTGGCCTGCTGCGCGATCGTCGAAAGTCACGTCGGCGTCAACCGCAAGATTCTCCGGATTACCCAGCACCTTGGCCCGGCCGGCAAGAACTCCTGCCCGCGCGACGTTCCAGGTCGGGAAGATCTGCTGAATGAGCTTCGTGTCTACCGACGAGAACTGCATGTTCGTGTCGTGCAGCCAGAAATCCTTGCCGAAATACGTGATGCCGAAGTCGCCCTTGAAATGGGCATCGCCAACCTGAGCATCGGTGTTCCGCGCAACGTAGACGCTGGTGTCGCCGAGCCAATCCATGTTGAAGTCGAGCTTGCCGGTGCCAACCGCAGGAATTCGCGGATACACCCAGCGGATATCGGCTGTCGCAAACGGATCAGCATGCAGCCGAAGGGTGAGATTATTGTTGGTGATGATGTACTTGCCCGAGCCGGAGAGCCTGCTGTTGGGAAGACCAGCATCGACTCGCTTCCACCAGATCGAATCTCCGGTGAACTCGAACGAGCCAACAAGTGACCTGACGTCCGCGGTGGGCGGACGGAACGGCTCGGCGATCATGCTTAGCGACGCGACATCGGCGTGTCGCGTCTTGTATGCCGGATCCTCGAGGCGAAGCAGTGGAATCTTCGCATTCATGTGATGGAATTCCGAGATTTTCTGCCAGCCGTTCGCAACCTTGACGACGACGAATCGGCCTTCCGGACCCATGGCCGTGCGGATCACGTCCGCTTCACTCATCAAAGTGCTCGCCTTCGGCGCCCAGGGCGACCGGGCGGTGATGTCACCGTCTACCATCGTTACGTCAGTGAAGCGAACCACCTTGCCCCAGCCGTTACTCTTCCGACCGGTCTTGGTCATCGTGTCGCGCGGGAAGATCCTGTCCCAGTTCCAGCGTCCATTGGGCTGTCGGTCGAGCACGATCACAGGTCGAACCAGCCGCACTGCGTCTAACTCGATGCGCTGACCGTAGAGTGCAGTGAGTGAATAGCGCGCTGACGCCTCGTCAACATTCACGAATGGCGCACCGGAGCTGTCAGTGATCACGAGGTCATGAAGCGTGAATCCCTTGAGAAGATTGCCACTCAGCGATCCGACTTTCACGATTCCGTGCGAGCTGTTCTGGATGATTCCGACGATTTTGTCGCGGACCTTGCCGCGGCCCCAGTCGGTATTCGCGATGGTGAAGAAGCCAATCACCGCGATAAAGACTAACACCGCTACGACCGCGAGCACCCGGATGAAATGCTTCTTCATCAGAACGCCTCACCGATGGAAAGGTGGAGTACGAGGCGGTCAAGTGTCCCGCGGACACCAGAGCCGGCCTGACTGAAGGCACGACGCTCAGTGAGCGTGACGAGCTTCGTTACGCCGTTCACAGTCGTCTCAGTAACGACCGGAAGCACTTCAGCACGTCCAGGATTAATTCCGAGATCGACGCGAATCGGACCTACTGGCGATCGATATCTCACGCCAAATCCAGGCGTTATCGCCTTGGCACTGGACGGAAGTCCATTTGTCGTCTTCTGAGAGACGTAGCCGCCGTCTACAAACACTGCGCCGAACAGTTGCATCCAGATCGGAAAACGGAACTCCGCACTCGCCTCAGCCACAAAGTTTCCGCCCAGCGGCCGAGGATCGAAATCCGCTCGGTCTAGACCCTTTACGTTCGGATTGCACGTTGTGATGTCAACAGTT
>JBDSBT010000016.1:0-2906 GCA_039921425.1 Gemmatimonadaceae bacterium
TTGCAGCGCGCTCGAGGAGACGCGAGTGAAGATAGAACACGTCACCGGGGAATGCTTCGCGTCCCGGGGGACGGCGGAGAACGAGCGAGAGCTGGCGATACGCAGCGGCCTGCTTGGTGAGATCGTCGTAAACGCAAAGCGTCGGCTTGCCTTCGTTGTACATGAAGTACTCGGCCATCGCGCAGCCCGAGTATGGCGCGATGTACTGCATTGGAGCCGGATCAGAAGCGCCGGCCACGACGACGATCGTGTACTCCATTGCGCCAGCCTGCCGAAGCTTCTCGACGACGGCGGCGACGGTTGAATTCTTCTGACCGATCGCGACGTAGACGCAGATAACGCCGGTGCCCTTCTGGTTGATGATCGTGTCGATCGCGATTGCCGTCTTTCCGGTTCCGCGGTCGCCGATGATTAGCTCGCGCTGTCCGCGGCCAATCGGGATCATCGAGTCGATTGCCTTGATACCCGTCTGGAGCGGCTCCTTAACCGGCTGTCGGACGATGATTCCTGGGGCCATCGACTCGACCTTGCGAGTGTGCTTCGCGTCGATTGCGCCGGCGTCGTCGATTGGGCGCCCGAGTGGATCGACGACACGGCCGATCATTTGGGGGCCGACAGGTACTTCGAGCACGCGCTGCGTGCGTCGGACTTCATCGCCTTCTTTCAGGACGAGGTAGTTGCCGAGGATGACGGCGCCGATGTTGTCTTCTTCGAGGTTGAGCGCGAGAGCGGTGATTTTCTCACCGGTTTCGGTTGCTGTGACTTCGAGCATCTCTCCGGACATTGCCTTGGAGAGACCGTAGATGCGGGCGATGCCGTCCTTTACTTCGAGGACGGTCCCGACTTCTTCAACGTCCAGGTCGCGGAGATCAGCCGCTTCGATTTCGCGAAGGAGGATGTCCTTGATTTCGCCAGGGCGAAGAGAGGTTGCGGTGGCCATAGGTTCGGGGTCTGTGAGAGCTTTTTAGGGGGGAGCGATGGGGTTTGTAACGAAGCGAAAACCCGGTGCTTTCGGAGCTTGTGAAAAATATCACAAGCTCTGTCCCGCTGCAAGTTTGGACACCTTAACGACGATTGGACACAGAGACCACAGAAACACCAATAGGGCGGACGACGGAACGACGGAACGAATTTTTTATTACTTCGGTCATGATATGGTAACTTCCTCCTCGCACAGGGTTGCGATGATACCGCATGACCACCAACAGGAAGCTGGACCCACTCACGCACGAGATCATCGAGCAAAAAATCCTCGTGTAACTCAAGTGCATCGAGCGCCTGATGCCGATTCACGACGCGCAACTACTTGCCTACTTGGACTATCCGGGGTCAAGACGCGTCTCCTGATCATTTTGCAATCACAACCGCTCATCGACGGAATCAAGAGAATGGCGGTGTGACCGCAAAGTTCCCCCCTGAGTCGGTTCCGAAATGCCCCTCAGTCAGTCCCGTTCTCCCGCAGTGTCTGTGGTTTCTGTGGTCTCTGTGTCCAACAAACGGCCGGCTGTCAGCTGCCGGGAGAAAGAAGGTCATCCCCCTGCTCCGGCGATCTGGACGTTCGAGCCTGCTCCTCGATTTCCGCCGCCTCGCTCCTCAAGCCCGCCTCGGCGTCAGTGGCAACATCTTCTGCCTCGAGATCGGTTGGCGGCCTGTCGGTTTCCTTGCGCTCATCTTGCTGCGCGTTGTCGGCCTCACGGATTGTCACCGGTACGCCGTTGGGGAAAATCAACTCACGAGCTTCATCGGGCATCGAGATTCCTGCGTCCTGAAATGCTCGCTTAACCAGGCGGATGACCGAAGATTTTACCTTCAGCCAGCTGTGTCGCGTTCCGTCCAGCCAGAAATAGATTTTCAGATTGACCGTTGTGCTGCCCAGGCTATCGACGAGCACCCACGGCTCTGGGTCCTTCAACAGGGCGGGATGCTCAGCCAGAACTTTGAGAGCGACTTGCTGGGCAAACGGAACTGGATCGTCATATCCGATGCCGACCGTGAAATCTTCGCGGCGATTCGGATTGCTCGTAAAGTTCCTGAGAATTCCTTTGTACACGGTCGAATTGGGAATCTGGACGTGATTGCCATCGAGAGTCATGAGCAACGTCGCCCTCATCGTGAGACGCTGGACGTAGCCAGTGACACCCTCGATCTCGACGAGGTCGCCGTTGCTGAATGGGTGTTGAACGCTGAGAAATACGCTGGCCAGCAAGTTTTCGGAGATATCGCGAAACGCAATACCGAGGATTATGCCGAGTACTCCGGTACCGCCGACCACCGTGAGAGCAACCGTGGTCAGGCCCATGACTCGAAACACGACGTATAGTCCGACAAGGATGACTACGAACCCGGCCCCACGCGCTGTCACGTCGAGTAGCAACGCGCTCGTTGTGTGATTTCTGGCAACGCGGCGAGCGGCCCTGGTGGCGAGCTTGGCGAGCAGAACGGTAAAGGCCAGCACCAGTATCGCGAGAACCACAAACGGCGTCGTTCGGACGATGCCGCGACCGAGGTTCCGAATCTCTTCAACGGCCGGTTGAAAATCCCAGACTGAGGGCTTTGTCACAGCAATGTGATTCATCACCGCTGCGACGCCTTCCGTTTTCCGAGCGAGGTCTCCGGCCCAGCGTCGATCCTCCTCATTGGTGGTGAATCCCTGAAGAAACACCACTCCGCCGCGAACTGAAACGTCGAGCGCCGAAAACCGCCCCGTGGCGCTGAGAATCTCGATAAGCCGTTGCTTGATGTCCGAGTCGGAAACGCTTGTCGAGACGCTCACTCTATCAGAAACGGATCCGAGAGTATCTTGGCCAGATTGGGTAGCGGGCACCGCCGTCTGCTGTGACCTCGCCGGTGTGGCGACTGTGAGCGAGACCGCCGCCATCGTCACGAATATCAGGCGGAACGTCGCC
>JBDSBT010000017.1:0-9672 GCA_039921425.1 Gemmatimonadaceae bacterium
TCGAGGCAATCTCATCCTGCTGGGCGTTGATGATGCGTTCAGCGAGGGTTCGCACGCGAGAGTTGGCACCATGTGTGGGCGCCATGTTCGACATGACGATTGCCTGAGCGTGGTGGCCGATCATGCCTGACATGAAACGTGCGTCGGCCTCGGTGAAGGGGTAGCGCGTGCCGCCAACGGTTGGTCCGGGCGTCCCGGGCGATTTGCCCGGCATAGCAGCGCCAGCGACAGGGACGATGGCAACTGGTACTTCGGGGGAAGGGGATGTTTTGCTTTCGACCCGCTTCGCGACGCCTAAGCATCCTGACGCACCGAGCGCAAAGGCCAGTACCGAGATTTCTCGAATTGTCATGGGCGCATTAAATGAGTCACGATCGAATGTTACCCAATGGCGCGGCCTAAGGCGAGCCGAACTCGCGAGATCAGACTTGCCTTGAGGACGTCCACGGGGCACGCACAGTTCTAACATGCCGGTTGGGGTTACACGTCTTGCGACCGATTCACGGGTCGAACTGAGGTTCCTTTTTTTTTTCGTACAACCATGTGCGTCACGAGCCGACGCGGCTTCGTCCGACCAACCTCCAGCACAAGTCAACCGGTACACTGATAGGCAGGTCATAAGAAACCGTCACCCTGCGAATATGGAAAACGGCCTTGCGCGCGCCCAATTCGTCTCTAGCATGAGGAACGGGTAAATCGACTCATCATGAAGCGTCATGTCGCTTCCAGGAGGAATCGATGGCCGTCAGCATCCGCGTTGCCGTTTACACTAACAGCGACGACGCTTTCGTCGCATGGACGCCCAGCGATTACATCCCCGAGTGCAGGGGGTTTAAGCTCGAGCGGGAGCGGAAGACAGGCGCGACCTCCAAGGTCGAGATAGTCGATAATCGCGTAGGATTCAAAGGATCTCGACTGCAGTGAGTGAAATCGTGACAGGGGCGTTGTTTGCGTTTTTTCTATTCGCCGGGTTGGTGGCGGCAGTCGAGGTCGGCCGCCGCATCCATTTGCGCGAGAACAGGAATCAGGTGGCCGGAGTCAGCAGCGTCGAAGGCGCAGTCTTTGGATTGATGGCTCTCATTCTTGCGTTCGCCTTCAATGGCAGCGCATCGCGGTTCGACACGCGTCGCCAACTGGTCGTTGAAGAGGTCAACGCAATCAGCTCTGCATATGCTCGTCTCGACCTACTATCGCCCGAAGCGCGACAAAAATTGCAGCAGGAGTTCAGGGAATACGTCGATGGGCGGATTGCACTTTATCGCGCGGTTCCGAACTCGCGTCAGGTAGATGCGTGGCAGGCAACAACAGTGGCGATTCAACATGACATCTGGAGTCAGGCAGTCTCGTCGGTTGCAACGGCTCCGGCTCCGACCGTTGCCGCTCAACTTCTCCCAGCCATCAACTCGATGACTGATGCTGCGACAAGTCGCGGCGCCGCGGCCTTCGTTCATCCACCGACAGTTCTATATGTAATGCTCGCCTTGATCGCGCTGGTGGCGGCAACGATGGCTGGCTATGCGATGGGAGGATCCGAAGCACGAAGCTGGCTGCACATCATCGGATTTGCAGCGGCGCTCGCACTCGTCACCTACGTAACCATCGACCTCGAGTACCCTCGGCTCGGTCACTTTCAGATTACTGATTTCGACCAGATGTTCGTGCATCTCCGGGCGGACATGAGGTAGTCAGGCGCAACCAACGCGTTTTGAACCTCTCGGACATTGTTTCCGATCGAACCAAGTGGCGGCGAGTGTGGCCGGAGATGAAGTTTTACGTTCAACCCTGCATCGAGAATCTCGTTGATCGATCTGAAAACCGTTACACGTCGCCTGACGCGATCGTTAGCGTTGCTCGCGCTCTTGCCGGCGACCGTAACATCGACGCTTGTCGCGCAAACACGGACGCCCTCAGCTCCAATTCGCATCACGTGGCTCGGACGTGTAGGCTTCGAGATAGTCTCACCTGGTGGAACGCGCCTGCTCATCGACCCGTGGATCGGCGACAACCCGGCAACGCCCGCGGCATTCAAGGACTCGGCACACTACTCAGCGCCGACAACTCGCCCCGCCGCGATTCTCGTCACACACGCCCACCGCGATCACGATGCAAACGTCGCACACCTCGCTCGACTGAGCGACGCCAAGGTCATCGCAACGGGCGATCACATTGAAGCGATGAAGATTCCCGATGGACACTACATGACCATCAACATCGGCGGAGTTCAGCACGTCGGCGACGTCGATATCTACGCTGTCCCCGCAATGCACTCGGTCACACCAGGCCACGCACTCGGCTACGTGATCCGCTTCAAGGATGGACGCACGCTTTACGACACCGGTGACACGTGGATCTTCGGCGACATGGCACTCATCGAGAAACACTTCCATCCGTCGATTATCCTCATCGCGTCGGGCGGCGGTCGGGCGGCGGTCGGGCAGGCGAAGATCCCACAACTGCGGCCGAGGCCATCCGCACGTATTTTCACGCAGAGGTCGTGATACCGATGCACTGGGGTGCACTGCCTCCGCCTTTCGCAACTGAAGCCGAGGTGCGCAAAGGATTCGTTAAGGAAAAAAGAGCTCGTATTCTTGTTCCCGGCGTCGAGACGAAATTCTGACATGAACCTTTCCAGTAAGCGCGCCGCGATCCTCCTCGCAGAAGGCGTCGAAGATCTCGAGTACTACGTCCCCTTCATGCGGCTCAAAGAGGAAGGTGCCGACGTCGTCGGAGCCGGACTCGATGTCAAGCCGGTTACCGGAAAGAATGGACTCGTCATTACGCCGACCGTACGAATCGATTCACTTAATAGCGGGGACCTTACATGCCTGGTTCTGGCGGGCGGGTGGGCGCCTGACAAGCTGCGGCGACACGCAATAGTGACAAACCTGGTCCGCGAGATGAACGACGCGAACAAGATCATCGGCATTATCTGTCACGGCGGCTTGATCGCCATCTCCGCTGGCATCGTAAAAGGGCGGCGCGCCACGGGATCGCTCGGAATCAAGGACGATATCGTCAACGCCGGTGGAACCTGGGCCGATGAACCGGCGTTCCGCGATGGCAACCAGGTGTGGGGCAGGGTCGTTGATGACATTCCAGACTTCTGCCGGGAGCTCGTCGCGGCCCTCACAGAAACGTGACCCGGCGTTCACCGCACGGGTCGGGCTCCAGTAATCACCAAACCCTTCCGACGCTCTCTCCGTCCAATGGGCATGACCTCCCCATGCAAAGCCGTGCTTGTTGGGATGATCGCGCTGCTCGCCAGCGCACGCCCCGAAAATGTTCTATCGCCTCGTCGCTAAGCCGCTTCAAATGAAAGATCATCAGCTATTCTTCACGCCAACCGAGGAAGCTTACGGTGGTGGTGGCCATCGCCCGCCATACACTGACAAAGCGCTGCCGTCAGGTGCGCCGCCGCCTTCCGGACTCTGATGACTAACGGGAACGGCTTTGCCAAACGTCCTCCTTCGCCGCAAGTTACAAGGCTTAGGGATTGCTGGATAACGTCATCAAGGCGGGGGTTCACCATGTCGGTTGCAAAGATCACGGAGATACAGGCATCGTCCACGAAAAGCTTCGAAGATGCAATCAAGTCTGGAATCGCGCGCGCGGACAAGACTCTGCGCAACGTGCGCGGAGCGTGGGTGAAGAGCCAGAAGGTGACGATCGAGAAGGGGAAGATTGTCGAGTATCGCGTCTTGATGAAGGTCTCGTTCATCCTCAGCGACTGAGCGCTCGCGGTTTCGTGCGCCGAGATCGTACTGTGCGACTGTAAACGGGAAGGCGCCGCCCGCTCGTTCTTCGCGGAATTGTCGGGGCGTTATTGGTCGTCAGGCACATCATCGGATTTGCAGCCGCGCTCGCACTCGTCACCTATGTTATTGTTGTCCCGTGCGCCTAACTGTGACCTCGCCCGGTCGAACTCCAGGCGTAACCTCCCACCCGGATGCCAGGACAAACCTCCAGCCGGGACCCGATATCATGTTGCCAGTTACAACAGGCAACGCAGCAACGATCCCGGTTATAGAACCGTCCAATCGCCGCTCGAACAGTACTTCGCCGCCATCAACTTCGATTACCTCAACGCGCAGGGACAGCCGAACCTGGTGTGGCCGGCGAGCTTTGCGTTGGCCCGTGCCTATGCGGACCAGCTCGAGCGCAGCAATGGCATCACCGGGCAAAGACTCGTGGCCATCCGCGCGGCGCTGGCGAAAGCTGAAACCGGGCCTTCTGCGCGGCGGAAGATAGACCTCAGAAAACTCGCCACCAGCTTGAATGCCGATGCGCGGCGTTCACCCGACGGAACCAGGGTAGGAATGCTTTCAGCTGCCGTGAGAGATCTGGCGCGGTAAGTACGTAGCGTGAGGTGACTGTTCGGGGCCATGGCCGGGATGTGACATCCTCGGCCTACGGTGCCTGACCAACCCTTCACGGGGTCCATCCGTCCAACGGAGATGACGACAACAGCCAAGACAATACTCGCAGGCCTGATCGCGCTGCTAACGGGAGCACGCACCGCTCCCGCTCAGACTGCGACGCCCGACCTCTCCGGTCTGTGGGTCGCAAAACTCCGCTTCGAGCCGGCCGTTCCCACACCTGTCACAATTCTCAGAAGTGGCAGTAGCTGGTACGCCGATGTTGGCGGACGGAGACTGAATGCGCAGTTGAATGTTCGTTCAATTGCCTTTGCCCTCCCCGATGACGAAGGACAGTTCCGAGGAACGCTCCGCGACCGCGGCATTTCCGGCCACTGGTTCGGCGGAAGACGAGCCAACTACGCATCTCCCCTGATCCTCACGCCCGATGGTGCTGATAGATGGCGCGGCGAAACAAGGCCGCTCGGCGTTACATCGACGTACTATCTGCCGCTCACGCGTAGAGCGGACGGGACGTATGCCACATACCTGCGGAATCCGGAGAGGAATCAGGGGCAATTCATTCCTGTCTCCACGGCGCGAGTCAACGGCGACGTGATTGATCTCATCGGCCACCGAGCGCGCCAGCCTGACGCGGTCATCGCATCGGGTCGCTACGAAGGCGGCACAATTCGGGCGGTGCTCAACGGAAACTCGTACGACTTCGTCCGCGACAACGACTCGGCCAGCGCGTTCTTCCCGCGAGGGAAACACGCGCAGCGTTATCAATACAGTGAACCGCTCGACATGCACGATGGGTGGCCTGTCGCTAAACCAGAGGACGTCGGCATCTCACGCGGCGACATCGAGAAGTTCGTGCAGATGCTGAGCGACATGACGATGGATTCGATCAACACGCCACAGGTGCACAGCTTCCTTCTCGCACGTCATGGGAAACTGGTGGTCGAAGAATATTTTCACGGGTACGACCGCTACACACCCCACGACCTTCGCTCGGCCAGCAAGAGCTGGACGTCGGTGTTGATCGGCGCAGCGATTCAGTCGGGAGTTCCTATCAAGCCATCGACGCCCGTGTACCAGACCATGCTTGGCTCAGTGCCGGCTGACCTGGATCTACGCAAGCGCGCAATGACGCTCGAGCATCTCATGTCGATGACGGCGGGATACAACTGCGCGGCGGACGATGCGCCCGGCAACGAAGACGCGATGCAGGAACAGGACAAGGAACCGGACTGGTATCGCTTCACGCTCAACGTGCCAATGCTCACCGCTCCCGGCGATACGATCGTTTACTGCAGCATCGAAGCGAACCTCGCCGGTGGGATGTTGCATAGGATCGCCCGCGAGCAGTTGCCGGAGATGTTCTATCGCCTGGTCGCGAAGCCTCTCCACATGAAGGACTATCAACTTTTCCTCTCACCATCCGGAGATGCATACGGAGGTGGCGGCCATCGGTTCACACCACGCGATTTCATGAAGCTCTCGCAGCTCATGCTGAACGCAGGCAAGTGGAAAGGGCAGCAGATAATGAGCAGGGAGTGGACGCTCAAATCCGGGTCACCGATGCGCAATCTCAACAGCCAGCAGCAGTGGGGCTGGCTGTGGAATTCGGTCGAGCTCCCCTACAAGGGTGGTAAGGTTCGCGGAATATTCGCTGGAGGAAATGGCGGGCAGGTATTCATGGCCATTCCGGATCTCGACCTGGTGGTTGCGTTTACGGGCGGTAACTACGCGCAAGCAGCGACGTTCACTTCACAACGCGAGTTTATTCCGCGCTATGTCCTGCCAGCGATCAGGTAATCGCGGCGGCGGGTTCAGACAAGAGTCTGGTGAGCTGCGGCTAGTGAGTTTCCCTGCCGGGAGATGATCCCTTCAGCATCTTCGGAATATTCTTCAATACTGTAATTCCCCGAGGCGCGGAGTGAAAAATCATCACGAATGAATGTCCATCGGGAGCGATGTCGAAGTTCGCGTGCGTGAACCCGGGATTCATCGCGTCGATCGGAAACAGTCCCACCTTGATCGGCACGAATACGTGGTTCGCAGAAAGCAGCAACGACGCAGCCATCAGGAACTGTCTAGAGCTCTCTCTATAGAAAAGCATCGCTCCGCCCGGACCCCAAACCGGCTCCGTTCCGCCGCTCGCCGAAATGCGCCAGGGGGCTCCGTCGCTATTCCACGGCCTGACGTAAACCTCGTCGCGTCCACCCTGATTCGACATGTACGCGAGCCACTTTCCGTCGCGCGAAACGGCAGGGGATCGCGTGTCGAAGCCATCAGCGAGAATCGGAAGGATTGGTCCGCGGCCTTCGTTGCTCACGAATGCGATATCGAATCGAGAGCTCGGCTTGAGACTTGTCGCAACGGTCACGATGCCGCTTCCGTCCTTCAGCCATTCGCCAGAATACACAAGGGTTGGGTCAGTGAAGACAGAATCGGGCTTTGCATTCACCCCCGGCCTCGAGCGATAAATGCCGAGGGCACCGAGCCGGTATGATGTCCACGTGATGAACTTTGCATCTGGAGTCCAAGCGGCGTCGTGCGCATCACGCGCGAACGTCGCGCGCGTAAGCTTTCCCCCTTCGACAGGAACCGTCCAGATGTCGCGACCCTCTTCGTCGGCGATGTCTACCGATATGCGCCTGGCATCTGGCGAGAAACGCGGATTGCTGTAAAGCCGGTGCTCGTCGGTGACATTGTGCAGCCTGCCTTCACGCGTGACGATCACCAGCGAACGCGGACCCTCCGGCAGATACGCAACGTTGCCGTTCTTCGACAATGCAAATTGGGCGATGCCGTTTTGTGTCAACGCGACATTTGATCCAATCTGAACCGGCTCGGCAGTGACACGGTTCGTGTTCCGATTGAACGGCGCAGCCCAGAGCGATCCATCAGGCCGCACATACACGATGTGCCCAGCCGCATATCGAATCTCAACCGCGTTCGCAGCGACAGCGCGCATCGCCGCAGATTCTATCGCCTTCGCTTTATCGCTTCGCCCGTCTTCGATTGAATCGCCTTCGTCGCCGATGACCGGCGTCTCCGAATCGAGTTCCTGCGTCGCAAGAACGTCCTCGCCGGCCCCGGTCTGCAGCACGTAGACAACACCGGATCCATCGCGGGTCATTGCGATCTGTCTCCGAAACGCAAACGCACTCGAGCCGCCCGGATTCTTTACGCGCATCTCGATTCTGCCGGGAGCCATCGGCGGCGCGAACCCGAGGCGGCTGCGACCGACGCCCATGCTCAGCATGAAAATCAGAACGATAGTCGTCGTGAGCCCGGCGATGATCGCTAAAGGTCCAAGTCTCAGTGGGCGAGTGAACTCGGCCGATCTTGGTTCACGGATGTCAGGAGAGGCCGAGCGATCGGTCATTGCGCTGAACGATCCATCTATTATCGCCTCGAGCTCAGCGTTTCCATTCAGCCGATGCCACGCTCGCGTTTCCCGCCTGATCAACGGCCTGGACAATCACGCGATCAGTTCCAGAAGTGAGCGAAGCACTCCGCTCAGTGCCGAAGAGAATCCGTGTGGTCCATGCGCCAGCGGCGTGACTTCGGAGAACAAACCACCGCGCTGCTTCGCCAGGGGATGGCGTGATCTGAACCACGTCATTAGCGACTGAGATCGAGGGAGCGTTCGGCGGAACCGCATCGAGCCACGGTGACGCGGGCACGAGCGCGGCATCCTTGTACAAATCTCCGGCAAGAGCCGCGGCGAGGCCGTTTTTCTTCAACGTCCACGTCGTGTTGTACAGAAGATTGCCCGTACCACTGGTGCGCTGGCGAGTTGCACGAATCTGGTCGGGAATCTCGGCGAGCGAGAAAGCGCTCGAGGTGCCATCCTGCACTTTATAAGTAGCGAGGCCGGGCCAAATGTGACGTCCCATCGTATTCTGCCCCAGCCACCAATCGAGCAGGGCGGTATAGCTCTGCTGAGGTGGCGCGATAGCCCAATAAAGCTGTGGCGCGAGATAATCGACCCAACCCTGCTGTAGCCACTTTCTCGAATCCGCGTAGATACTCGCATACGCGTCGAGGCCCGTGATGCCGGTTGGGTTACCGGGACGCCAGATTCCAAATGGAGAAATACCAACCTTGATTAACGGCTTAATGCCGTGAACTTCGCTATACATGCGCTCGACGAACCTGTCGATGTTCGCGCGACGCCAGTCAGCGAGCGCTGCTTCTCCACCATACTTCGCGAACGTGGCCGAGTCGGGGAAGGGAACTGGCTTGCCTGCGTTGTCTTTGATTACGTACGGATAGAAATAGTCGTCGGCATGAATTCCATCGACGTCGTATCGCGTTACGATGTCCTTTATGACTGCGATCGACCGATCCTGGACGTCGGGCTCACCGGGGTCCATCCAGATATCCGAGCCGTAGACCCGAATGAGATCCCGGCGCGTCTTGAACAGGTGCGGCGCGACCATCGTCGTCGTGTCGGAAGTATTTCCGGCGCGAAACGGGTTTACCCACGCATGCAGTTCCATTCCTCGCGAGTGCGCTTCCTGAACTGCAAACGCGAGCGGGTCGTAGCCGGGGTTTCCTCCCTGAGCGCCGGTCAGGAGCTTGGCCCATGGCTCGAGGGATGACAGATAAACGGCGTCCCCCGCGGGGCGAACCTGCAATACAATAGTATTGAGCCCCGCCGCTTTGGCTTTGTTCAGGATATCGATGAGCTCGGCCTGCTGCTGAGCTGCGGTAAGCGTTCGCGAGGAAGGCCAGTCGATATTGGCAACCGTGGCGATCCACATTCCGCGCATCTCTCGCGTGACCGGCGGCGAGGCTGTGTCGGAAGGCGTCACAGGCGTTGGACCGGTAACGTCCGCGCCTGAGCCAGCGCACGCCACCGCTGTCATCATGCAGATCAGCAGCGCGAACATCCGGAACGCACCCGAGCTCAGCGCATCACGAACCGCCTCCAACGCACTGAACGTCGGCCTGAATCCTAGCCGCGTCTCCGCCTTGGTTACACTCGCGCATGGCGAATGAAGCAGGTGATCTTCCGTCAGCTCTGCATCTCTTTCAGACACTGTTTTCCGCCATTCACCCCAAGGTTGAAACTTCAGCAATGCTTCCCGGTTCGACCACGAAGCGACCGCATGAGCATAGTCGCGAAAAGTGACCGGCGTCGAGGCCGCTACATGAAACGATTCGCCAATCGCTGATTCGGGGTTCGCGATCGCCAGCTCGAAAGCCTGAGCGACATCGTCTGCGTGAACGTGTTGAAGTGTCGCAGCTCCGGCATCAGGCAATGTTACGACGTCACCACGCTCAAGGCGCTCGAATA